>CBFGWJ010000076.1:0-7755 GCA_965652335.1 uncultured Gammaproteobacteria bacterium
AGCAATCGGAGGCCCGATGGCGGTAAGGGATTCCGGGCCAGTTGGACGCAGCCGAGGGCCGACCGAGTTCCGGCGAAACGAGCGGCAGGGATGCCGCGAGAGGCCCGCCCGAGCAGGAGCGTTTCGGGCCGTTCGCCGGAACGACCGAGGACCGAGGGCAGCCCAGCGCAGCTGGGCCAAGTCCAGGACCGGAAGGCCTTACCGCCATCGGGCCATGTGGTACGCCAAATTTATCCGGGATCACGCGCTGCAAGCTGTCCGGGATGACGATGTCAGCGAATTGTTGGCCTGGCCAATTCCGGATTGAGGCAACCCGGAAAAGGCCAGGATCAGCCGAACGAGTTAAACGGTCCAGATGTCGGACAATACGCGCTTGAAGTTCTCGCCCAGCACCAGCCGGATGTTGTCGTCGCTGTAGCCGCGGCGGACCAGCGCCTCCGTCAGGTCGTACATCTTCTGCGGGTGGTCGAGGCCCTCGATGTCGATGCGGTCGCGGAAGCCGTAGCTGTCCTTGTAGGAAGCCTTCAGGCTCTTGTAGATTTCCTCCGGCAGCGCATCGTAGCCCTTGAGGTCAGAGTCCGTGCCCACGCCCACGTGTTCGATGCCCACCAGCTTCGCCACGTGGTCAATGTGGTCCACATAGCTGTCGATCGTGGTGGGTTCAGCAGCCGTGACGAAGTTGCGTACCGCCGTGATGCCCATCACGCCGCCCTTGGCCGCCATCGCCTTGATGGCCTCGTCCGTCTTGCAGCGCGGGTGGCCGGCAGCGAGGGCGCGGGCGTTGGAATGGGTAATCAGCACCGGCCTGGAAGACAGCTCGAAAGCATCCAGCGTGGTCTGGTCGCCGCAGTGGGATACATCCACCGCCATGCCAACCTCGTTCATGGCAGCGACAATGCGCTCGCCAAAGTCGCTGATGCCGCCATCGGCCCGGTCGGTTGAACCCGAAGCGATGCGGTTCTGCGAATTGTAGGTCAGCTGCGAAATACGTTGGCCGGCGAGGTAATACTGCTTCACATCTTCCGGCCTGGCGAAGTGGTCGGAATTCTGTACGCCGAGGATGATGCCGATCTTGCCATTCTTTTTCACTTCCTCCAGGTCGGCCGCGGAGTCAATACGCATCAGCAGGTCGGGGTGTTGCGTGATGAAGCCGTTGTACATGGACATGAAGCCCATCACGTCCAGCTTCACGTCCGGCCCGCCCATGCCAACTGCCGGGTGGAACACATCAATGCCCGACTTCCTGATTTCCAGCAGTTCATCGCGGGTGAAGTTCAGCCAGTCATCGCCGGTGGCGCCCGCTTCAAACATGCGGGTCATGTCCAGCAGCGACAGGAGGTCCATCACCAGTGACTCATTGACCAGGGTGATGGTGCGGTCACTGTACTGTGTCGCGCTGGCTGCAAAAACCTGGTATTTGCCGAAATTGAGGAAAGGGGCGGCGATCGCAGCCCCTGCCGTCATGCCGACGAATTTGCGCCGGCTGATTTTTGAATGTTGCTTGTACATGGCTGTCTCCCTGAAAAATGATGATTACTTGTACTGGAAGCCCAGGATGTTCCAGAACCAGTAGAACCAGCACATGAAGGCGGCGCTCAGCGCCACGATGGTGTAGCGCACCCGCGCCCACTTTCCGGCCAGCAGGCCTTGCCGCCATACGCCGAAGCAGCGGTACAGCAGGTACAGGCCCGCCAGGAAGGCGATGATGGGCAGCACCAGCCACAGCTTGAACAGGAACGGGATACCACTGAACAGCTGGTCGGAAACCGCGGAAATCACAATGACTCCCACCACCAACACCCCCACATTTGCGGCAGAGGCCAGGGTGGCTGCACCGAGCGCTGAGCGGTCAGCGGCCGGAAGGGCTTTCAGTTCGCGACGCTGGAAGAAGCGGCGCAGCAGTACGCCGAGGAACACCAGCATGGCCAGCCCCAGCAGGGTGAAATTGAAGTTGCCGGTTGCGTGAGCGGGCAGTTTCCGCAAGGACATGAATGGCAGGCCATCCATGATGAAACCGGTGATGGCGCCCTGGCCGTTTTCCTGGAAGGCAATCAGGCGCGGGCTGATGCCGGGTGCCAGGCCCACCAGCGGGCTGGTTTCGCGGAACAGGTTCTTTTCAACTTCGGCGTACTCCTTGGTCTTGCCGGCAAAGGCCACCATCAGGGTGTTGTTGGTGGTGGGTGCTACCTGTACACCGCCTGAGAGCCCCAGCGCCTTTTCTATGGTCGAGAAATTGCTGCGCCAGAAACCGTAAGTGCCGGCATACTGTCCAGCGCGTTCGCTGAAATCACTGGGCGGCACCGGTGGTTCTTCTTCCCGCGGGAAAAACTCCTCATAAAAAGCCGGGAACAGCATGGACCGCACCGCGCTGCCGCCACCGCCGGCAAAGGAAGTGAAAAATGCCAGTTGGTGCTCTTCGTCAACCCCCAGGAAAGAATGGAAATACGAGGTATCACCACCATGCCCCACCACCCGGGTGCCCTCGTAGTCGCCTTCGTAGAAGCCCAGGGCCATGCCCAGCAGGCGGTCGTCGTGCGAGAAGTTGCGGGTCAGCATTTCCTTGACAGTGGCTTCCTTCAGAATGCGCTGGCCGTTCAGCTCACCCCCGTTGAGAATGGCCTGGGCAAATTTCACCATGTCCGTGGCCGTGGCGGACTGCGCCCCGGCGGGGCCGAAGTTGGAAATGATCTCAAATGGCTTTTCGGTGAACTTGCCGGCTTCAATGCTGTAGCTCTTGGCCATGGTGGCGGCCAGTTTTTCCGGCAACGGCTCATTGAAGGTGGAATGATCCATGCCCAGCGGCTGGAAGATTTCCTGCTCGATGTAATCCTCGAATTTCAGGCCGGAAACATTGGCCACGATCAGGCCGGCGATGGCAGTGGCATAGTTTGAATACGCTGTCTGGGCGCCCGGCGGATTCACCCGTTCCGGCTGGTACTTCTCCATGGATTCCGCCAGCGGCATGATGCGGTCCGGGTCATCGATGATCAGGTAGCCCACGGCGCCATCCTCAAAGCCGGCGGTGTGCGTCATGATGTGGCGCAGGGTGACGGGCTGGTCAAAGGTATCCTTGATCTTGAAATTCTGGAGGTACTCATTGACGTCGGTATCGAGGTCCAGCTTGCCCTGCTCAACCTGCTGCATCACGGCCACCCAGGTGAACAGTTTGGAAACCGAGCCCGGGCGGAAGAGGGTTGTGTGCGGGTCAACCGGGATCTGTTTGTCGACGTCCTGGAAACCGTAACCCTTGGCGAAAATCAGCTCGCCGTTGTGCATGATGGCAACGGTTCCTGCCGGGCTGTTGTTGGCTTTCATCGCCGGCTGTACCACGCCATCAATGAAAATTTCCACTGCTTCCGGGACATCCAGGCTGGGCTGTGCTGTGGCATGGAGGGATGCCGCCGTGAAACACAAAGCGGTAAAAATCCACTGTGCAATCTTTTTCATGTTCTGCATTCCTGAGTGAGTCTTGGGGTTAGGACGGATTTGTACACTCTGATATTAGCCTTAATGCACGTTAATGGTTAGGCACATTCGACCGGATTGTGTGCAGAACGGGCCAATGCGCTAGAATGCCCGCAATGCCCCAACCGGCGGCAACCAGTGCATTCCAGAGGCCAGCCACGACATGTTGTTCGGTGACGAGTACTTGGTTGAAATTGATCCCGGGTTTGATCCCGACCAGGCGTCGACGGAAGAGTTGGGCTCGTTGTTCCGCAAGGCGAACAAGATCACCCGCTTCCATTCCACGCGGAACCGCGGCTTTGCCCACGACCTCAGCGGAACCAGCCTGACCGGCTTCCTGTGTTACAAGATCGACGATGACAGCCTGCTGGAAATCAACGACTCATTGCTGCGGCGGCCCACGGTGATCCGCAACGAGGTCGCGGACCTGATCAGCTTCCAGTTCGTTTCCACCGTCAAGCGCTCGGAATTCCTCGGCGAAACCCGGAACCTGCACGAGCTTGGCCCGGCCATCATTGTCACTGCCATTCCCAAGCACGAAGTCACCTACCGCGTGCCCAAAACCCAGCAGCCGATCCGGCATGTCGTGCTGCATTCGACCCTGTCCACGCTGTTGCAGCGCATGAACGAATCAAAAAAGGATTACCCGGTGTGGCTGCAGGAAATCCTGAACGGCGAATGCGACACGCCACGGCAGCGGGTACTGTTCCTCGAAGACGTGCACCGCGACCTGATATGGTCCTGTTTCCACCTGCCGGTATCCGGCGGCCTGCTGAAGCACTGGCTGGAAGCCAAATTCAACGAATTGCTGAGCATTGGCCTGCAGATCCTCAAGAATGACCCCAACCTGGTGAACATCCGACCGGCCGAGAAGGTGCTGCCGCAGGATGAGAAAATGCGCCGCGCCATGGTCATTCTCAACCAGGCCTACGCGCATCCGCCCAGCCTGCCCGACCTGGCGCACCAGCTGGGCATTTCGGAAACGCAACTCAAGAGCAGTTTCAAATCGCTCAGCGGCACCACCGTGATGCAGTACTGCATCAACAAACGCATCGACGCCGCCAAGCTGCTGCTGAACGAAAACAAGCAGTCGATTTCCGAAATCTCCGATATCGTGGGATACCAGGACCATTCGGCCTTCACCCGGGCCTTTCGCAGGCTGACGGGAACCAGTCCGCGCCAGTGGCGCCAGTCGCGCAGCTCGCAGTAAGACTCGTTCCGATCTCTGGCCGAAACGGCACAGTAAAATGTCGGGTTCGCCTAGGCCGGCTCCGGCGAACTGATTACCATGAGGTGATGGCTACCTCATGCGGAGTTTCCATGCTCAACCTCACAGCGCGTTTCCCTCATTTCCTGATGCTGGCCTGCGGTTGGCTGGCGCTGGTTCCGTTCAACATTCACGCCGATGAGCCTGCCCCGCCTTCCGAAGAGGCCATCGACCAGATCGTCCAGCGCAGCATGGAGGAATTCGGCGTTCCGGGCATGACGGTCTCAGTGGTTCACGACGGCCAGGTTTATTACTCCAAAGGGCACGGCATCCTGGAAATGGAGAAGAGAGACCGGGTGGGTGAAGACACCCTGTTCCAGATTGCCTCGGTGTCAAAAGCGTTCACAGCAGCGTCCCTGGCCATCCTGGTGGATGAAGGCAAGCTGGGCTGGGATGACCCGGTGATCGATTACCTGCCCGGGTTCCGCATGTACGATGCCTGGGTCACGCGCGAATTCACCATTCGCGACCTGCTCACCCACCGCAGCGGCCTGCCACTGGGCGCGGGAGACCTGCTGCTGTTCCCGGAAGCGGAATCCACCCGCGAAGAAATCATTCGTGCGTTCCGCTACCTCAAGCCTGCGAGCAGTTTCCGCTCCAAGTACGACTACGACAACCTCCTGTACATCGTGGCGGGGGAAGTTGTGGCAGAAGTGTCCGGAATGGCATTTGAAGATTTCCTCGAGCAGCGCCTGTTCGCGCCCGCGGGAATGGATGATTGCTACGGCAACCTCAGCCGCGTCGGCCCACGCGCCGACAAGGCCACGCCGCATGTGGATTTCACCGGCGAGCTGGCCATCACCACTTCAAAGATCACCGATGTGTCGGCGGCAGCCGGCGGCATCAACTGCAGCGCCAATGGCATGGCGCAGTGGATGAAACTGATGCTGAATGACGGCAAGACCGACGATGGCACGCAGTTGATCAGTTCCGCGCAGATGCGCCAGCTGTTCAGCCCGGTGACCATCACCTCAACCGGCGGTTATGTCGCTGAGCACACCGGCGCTTCCATGAGCGCCTACGCGCTGGGTTGGGGGGTTTCCACGTATTACGGCGAGCCTTTGTTGTCGCACGGCGGCGGACTGTGGGGCATGACCAGCTTCATCATGCTGTTGCCGGAGCAGGATCTGGGCGTGTTTGTCAGTAACAACCTGATGTCATCGGCACCGCGGGCGGTGGGCAATGAAATCGTTGACCAGTTCCTGCTGCCGCGGGATGCAGATACCGCCGACTGGATTGCCATCGTTGCCGATGCGAGCAAAAGCCGCAAGGAAGCAGGTAACAAAGTGGTGGAGGAAGCAGCCGCTGCCCGCGCCGCCGACAGCACTCCCTCGCTGCCGCTGGAAGCCTTCGTGGGAACCTACCGCGACAACTGGTACGGTGACATCTTCATTGAGCAGGACGACAACGGCCAGCTGACGTTCCGTTCCGGCCGCGCCGCATCATTGCGCGGACCGCTGGAGCATTTCCAGCACGACACCTTCATCGCCCGCTGGGTTGATCGCTTGCTGATGGCTGATTCCTATGTATCCTTTACCATGAGCCCGGAAGGCAAGGTGGAAGGCATTCGCATGAAGGCAGTATCACCCAACACGGATTTCTCATTTGATTTCCACGACCTGGACCTGAAGCGGGCTGACTGACCTGCGGCGCACATCGTTGGTGGATGGTTCTGGGCCCTGGGTACAGGCGGTGCCGTCATGAGCCTGCCCCTGATCCAGGCCGATTGGACATTGGCGCTGTGGGCCGCGCTGATGTTCCTGGCGGCGCTGGGGTTCTGGAGTGACCGCACGCGAATTGGACGCAATGTTTCCGGCGTAGCCATCATCCTGGCGGTGGCCATGGCATCGTCCAACCTGGGCGTATTGCCCAAGAGTTCCGATGCCTACAATGTTGTATGGATTTACCTGGTGCCGCTGGCGATCCCGCTGCTATTGTTCAAGGCCAACCTGCGCAGTGTGCTGGCGGAAACCGGCAGCATGATGGCGGCATTTTTCCTGGGAGCCGTTGGCACCACGATCGGCGCTTTGCTGGGTTACTGGGTGCTGCCGCTGGGCGAGCATGGCTCCGACCTGGCGGGTATTTTCAGTGCTACTTACATCGGTGGCTCCATGAACATGGCTGCGGTGGGCCAGGCGCTGGAAGTTGATCCGTCGGTGATGACGGCCAGCGTGGCGGCTGACAATGTGGTCGGTGTGATGTATCTGGCCTTCCTGGCCATGGTGCCCACGCTGGCTCTGTTCCGCTGGTGGTACCGCAATTCCCGCCAGGCGGATGCTACGCTGCAACAGACGGACGAGCAGATTGCCGCCGAGAACAATGCCAGCGAGCTGAACCTGGCCCATGCCGGTTTTGCGCTGGGATTGTCTTTCCTGATCTGCGCCATCAGCACGGTGCTGGCGGAACGGCTTGGGGTGGGCTCCTACAGCATCCTGTTCGTCACCGCCCTGACGTTGATTCTTGCCAATCTGTTCCCCCGGCAGTTGGCGCAACTGAAGGGCGACTATGAAATCGGCATTTTCTTCATGTACGTATTTTTCGCCGCCATCGGGATCAGTGCGGATATCGGCGCAATGATCAGCTCGGCGCTGATTCTGGCGGTTTATACGCTGATCATCATCATTTGCCACGCGACGCTGATTTTTGCCGGCAGCCGCTGGTTCAAACTCGAACTGATGGAGGTGGTCATCGCCTCCAACGCCTGCGCTGCCGGCCCGGCCAGTGCCGCGGCCCTGGCGGCCGGCAAGGGCCGCCGCGACCTGGTGGCGCCGGCGGTGCTGCTGGGTGTATTCGGATACGCTGTCGCCAACTTCATCGGCATCGGCCTGGCGGTTTGGCTGGCGGGTTAGCCGCCACTCCATCAGTCAGCCCGGTGGAGGTAAGGCCTTCCGGTCCCGGATATAGCTATCAGCAGTATCCGGCCCCGGGCGGGTGATGCCCTTCCTGTCCCCGAGTCCGCCGGCCTGCAGCTGCTGTGGGAGGCAGCCATGCTGCCGACCCTATCGCGAGCATGGCTCGCTCCT
>CBFGWJ010000077.1:0-7731 GCA_965652335.1 uncultured Gammaproteobacteria bacterium
CGGCTGGTCCAAAGTGGCGATAGTGCCGGTTTGTTCGAGTTGTTGCGCCAGCGTGGGGTCGAGCGCGATCACTGCGTTCAGGCTGGGCTCCCACTGGTCCATGCGCTGCCGCAGGGTGTCAATGACGGGGTTAGCGCCATCTGCCCGGACTGCCCCGCAAGCCAGGCATACACTGGCTGCAAACATGACCACCGACAGGCCCAAAAACCCTTGAAACCGATGTCGTTGGAGCTTCATGGAAAGATCTCCGTCCTGGCCTGCCCAGCAGCGAATATGCCGCAAATCCCGGGAAAACCCAACACCTAATCTCAAATAAATCATGCGCCTATTCACAGAAACCTGAACAAAAGGATAGAATGCATCCCATAAGCCCCGGTAAAGGTGGCAAAAAATCAGATCAGGGATGGAGAGGACCATGCACAGGCTGCGTATCTGTATCACCGACGAACCGAGCGGAACACGGGTCAGCGGATTGGCCAGCGGGTTGGCCTTGGCATTGGCCGCAGCATTGGCCGGCATGGCTTTACTGTTACTGGGCATGGCCACCAGCCATGCAGCGAACACCGCATTCACCTCTCTCAAGGGCAATCCCGGCCTGCAATCCGCTTCAGCACTCGTCACTGATGACCAGGGTAACGTCATTTACGGCAAGGACCTGGACACCGTCCGGCCCATCGCCTCGATCACCAAGCTCATGACCGCCATGGTGGTCATCGACGGCGGCCAGGACCTGGATGAAAAACTCACCATTACCAAGGCCGATCGCGACAGCATCAAGATGACCGGCTCCCGGCTGGCCTATGGCGCGAAGCTCAGCCGCCGGGACCTGCTGCTGCTGGCCATCATGTCCTCCGAGAACCGCGCCGCCGCCGCGCTCGGACGCAACTGGCCGGGTGGTACCGAAGCCTTTGTCAAACAGATGAACCTCAAGGCCACGGAACTGGGAATGAACAACAGCCGCTTCGCGGACCCGGCCGGACTCAATCCCGGCAACCGTTCCACGGCCCGCGACCTGGCCAAAATGGTGATTGCCGCACAGGGATACCAACTGATAAGCCAGGCCAGCACTACAAAAAGCAAGGAAGTGCGGCCATTCCCGGACCGCGGCCCACTGACCTATGTGAACACCAACCGCCTGCTCAAAAATGCCAACTGGGACATCAGCCTCAGCAAAACCGGCTACCTCAGCGAGGCCGGCCGCTGCCTGGTGATGCACGCGAAAATTTCCGGCGAGCCGGTCAACATCATCCTGCTGAACTCGTTCGGCAAGCTCACTCCGTTTGGTGACTCCAACCGCCTGCTCAAGTGGATCACGGCACAGAAATAGGCCCAGGATCGTCTCCCGTGAAGCCCCGGAACATTCATAGCGCCGACAAACGGTAGCTATTTTTTCTCCGACGGTAGTACACACAGGTTGGCTGCCGTGCTACGGTTCACCTGCGCATGGACGCAAAATTGGACCAAGGATTGGGCCACCATGAAAATTCGGATTGATTCTCACACCGGCTGCCGCTTTCCGGCTGGCTACGCCATGGGGTTCTCGGTAGTGGAACTCCTGGTCACACTGGTCCTGCTGGCCATTTCGGTGAGCCTGGCCCTGCCTTCCCTTCAGCAATTCTCCGCCAACAACCAGGTTCAGGCCGCGGGCAATTCCATCATGAGCGGGCTGAACATGGCGCGTTTCAATGCCATCACCAGCGGCGAGGAAACCACCATTTGTCCTACCGCGGATGGTGTAGCCTGCAGTGACGGCAACTGGGGCGCGGGCTGGATTGTGTTCACCGACACCGATGCCGATGGTATTGCCGACGCCGATGAACTGGTACGTATTACTGAACTCGAGGGCAATATCCAGGCCAGCGGCTACACTAATGCACTCACATTTGATTCCGACGGCAGCACGACACGGAACAGCGATACCGTAATCACCAGTTGCTACCAGCAGCTTTCCATCAGCAATTCCTGCATGAGCATTACCGTCAATCCTTTCGGTTCCATTTCCGCCACCGAAACCAAGGCCAGCCTGCCCGCCGGGGAGAGCACCACCGGCGGTACGGCGGAGGCAACGTCATGAAGCGGCGGGGCGCGCGAGCCCATGGATCCCACCCGCGCAGCGCACAGGGCGGAGTATCGCTGATCGAGGTACTGGTTGCCGTGGTGATATTCAGCGTCAGCCTCGCGGGACTGGCCGGCCTGTCGCTCACCAGCCTGCGCAACACAGCGGACGGACATTTCAATTCGCAGGCAACGATTCTGGGCGACCAGCTGGCCGACACCATGCGCGCCAACCTTACGGCCTATGAGACCGGCCAGTTCATCAGCACCCCGGCCGACACCGAAAAGGTTTGCACTCCAGCTGCGAAGTGCTCGGCCGCGGAGCAGGCCCAGTACGATGCCGGCAAGTGGCAAACACTGGCAGCGGATGTGCTGCCCGGTGGCGTGGCGGTCATCTGCATGGACTCCACTCCGAATGATGGCCAGCCGGCAGATCCTGCCTGTGACGGCGCCGGCATGAACACGGTGAAACTGTTCTGGCTGGACAGCCGCAGCGAGGAGGTCCTGGCTGAGGGCGAAACCCACCACCGGCACGTGGTCACGGTGGTGCCATGAGACGGAGATCCTTGAATCTCGGCATGACCATCATCGAGTTGATGGTTGCGATGGTGCTGGGACTGTTGCTCGCCGCTGTGATCATCATCCTGTATTCCAGCGCCAAGGCCAGCTATCGCACGCAGGATGGACTCACCCGCATCCAGGAGGACGGCCGCATTGCCGTGCAACTGATCGGCGAGGAAGTACGCAAGGCCGGCTACCGCAAGCCGGTATGGAATGACCCGCTCGATGGCTACTCGCCCGTTACCGCCGGTTCCACCAACGGCGCATCCAACGGCAATGACACGTTGCAGTTCATGTACATGTCGGACACCGACTGCACGGGCACGGTAAACACCACGATCGACCCGGAAACCGCCGAGCCTGTGGCGGACTACAAGCAGGTCACTTTTGCGGTGGATGGTAACGGCATCCTGCGGTGGAGCTGCGCATTCGGCACTGATCCGGCCGGCCTCACCTTGCAGTCCTCCAACCAGCCGGTGATTGACGGCGTGGAGAGTTTCCAGGTGCTGTACGGCGTGGACACGGATTTTCCGCCGGATTTCAGCATCAACGCCTGGACCACAGCCGACAACATCAACCCCGAAGCTTCGGTTTGCATGCAAAGCCAGTACCTGTGCGAAGCCGGTGGCCTGTTGAATGAAATGCTCGACGGCGTTCCGGTGGCCATCCGGCTGGCGCTGCTGATTGCCAGCCCCGAAGCGGCCGACAGCACCGGGGGCAGCCAGAGTTTCGAAGTGCTGGATGTACCGGTCACCGCCTCCGGTGACAGCGGATTGATGCGCAAGGTTTACTCCACCACCATCACGTTGAGGAACATGACCTTATGAACATGCCGGGCTTGCGCAAAGGAGCCGGTAACCGTTGTGCACGCAACGGGTTCCGGCAACATCCCGGCAGGCAGCGGGGAGCCGTTCTGCTGGTGGGGCTGATGGTTCTGGTGGTACTGGCCCTGCTGGGAGTCGCCTACTCCCAGGTTGCCGTGATCCAGGAGCGGCTGGCGGGCAACTTCAAGGATCTCAGCCTGGCATTCCAGGCATCGGAATCCAGCAGCCGCTGGGGCATGTCCTGGCTGCAGAGCCTGGGTGGCGAAGTGCTCAGCCGGCCGTTCCCCTGCAATGCCGATTGCGACGAATCCACTCCCGTGCGCGAAGCCGGTTTCTACCCGGCCCACCCGGGCCCGAAGAACGAATACTGGGATTCGGCCGGGGTTTACGGCATTCGACCGATCGACGGTGAGGATATGTCTTACGCGGTGGCGCTGGTTCATGAGCAGCCGAAGTATGTGATGGAACAACAGTTCTTCATGCGCGATGACCTCGCTGGAGATCCACAAAAGGGCGTGGCGTTCTACCGGGTAACCGCCAAGGGAATTGGCGCGCGACCCAACAGCGATGCAATCGTGACGGCTGTGATTGCCAAACGGTTTGAATGAACCTTGAACAGGATTGCGGAATTGGGACATTAGCAAGCAAGTCAGGGGCGTTGCGGTGAGGGGGAGAATGGCACCACGGATGTAAAATTACGGAGTTCAAGGATGAACACAAGCAGCAGGTTTCCGATCGCGCTGATCGTTTCCGCCATCAGCATGACTGCAGGATTGCTGACCCCGACAGCCACCTGGGCGGCGCTCCTGCTGCCCAATGTCCCGCTGTTCGTGAATGTCAGCACCACGCCCAACATCTTCCTGCAAATGGACGATTCCGGCTCGATGGACTGGGACATCCTCATGCCCACGCATTTCACCACCTGCCGCTACAACTCGAGGAAGAACTGCACCCAACTGGAGTCTTCCGGCGAGCTGTATGATTTCTCCGGCGAATACGACAGCCGCGGCCGCTGGATCTATGAGGTATACGAATATGTGGAAACCTCCAATGATGACGCCTACAGCACTGATTGCTCCGGTTCATCCAGGCAGGTGATCGAATTGTGTGGTTCGCGTCCCAGCTACACGCCCTGGGACTGGCGCGTACGCAGTCCTTCGCTCAACGTGATGTTTTTCAACCCCAACATCGACTACTACCCGTGGGAAGGCTACAGCAACGCCAGCTTTTACGGCGCCCGTTCCTACCCGGATTCATCCCAATGGAGCGGCTACAACGATGTGGACAATCTAACCGGGTTTGTCTACCACCACTGGATAGACGACAAGGGCTTTTCCGGATCGCGCCCGGACATGACCGACGACACCAATGGCGCCAACGGCATCGTTGACGAATGGGACAGCTATGTGGAAGTCACGGTTTACTCGGGTTCATTCAGCTGTGTGCTGAAAACCTCAAACCCCAACTCCAACGGGCTCAATGTCAGTTCAGCCGGATTGGAACCCAACGACTCAAGGTGCCTGGCGGCGCTCGGGGCGAACGCCAACCTGGCCCAGCTGCAGCAGAATGTCGCCAACTGGTTCCAGTATTACCGCCGGCGCAACATGGTGGCCCGTGCGGCAATTTCCCGCACCATCACGGACCTGCCCTCGTTCCGCTACGGTTTCGGCACGATCAACGATGAAATATTCATCCAGATGCCGCCGCCGGATACCTACGATTTCACCAGCCATAACGCCAACCTGATTGCCGAATACATCGACCTCCGCCAGGAAGCTCTGGGAACGCCCTTGCGGCGCGGGCTCGAGCGTGTCGGCCGCTACTATGCCGGTGAACTCAGCGGCAAGCCCTCACCGATAACGACAGCCTGCCAGAAGAATTTTTCCATCCTGTTTTCAGACGGCTACTGGAATGGCGACGACCCGATCAAGGTCAGCGGCGACTATGACCAGGATGGCGGCTCGCTCAGTAACGGCGAGAACACCCTGCTGGCAGACGTGGCCAAATACTATTATGACAAGGACCTCTCCAGCAAACCCAACCTGGTGCCCACCGACCAGTTCGATCCGGCCAGCCACCAGCACATGGTTTCATTCACCGTGGGATTCGGTATTACCGGCTCGCTGTACGACGATGACGGCGATGGCTGGCCCGACAACCTGAACAACGGCTCACGCTGGTACACCTCCGGCTCCACCGACAACGAACGCGTGGTGGACGACCTCTGGCATGCGGCCTGGAACAGCAAGGGACAATACATCAACGCGAAGCGGCCCGAAGACCTGATCAACAAACTGACGGGGGCCATCCTCGATATCAGTGACCGGGTTGGCGGCGCAGCCTCTGGCGCCACCAATGGAGGTTCCATCACTTCGGAATCCAAGGTATTCCAGGCCAAGTTCGATGCGGTTGACTGGCACGGTTCACTGCTGGCCATCAACGTTGACCCCAGCAACGGCGAACTGGACCAGGTGGTGTGGGAAGCCGGTGCCCTGCTGAATGCCAAGAGCAATTCATTCTTCAGCGGCACGCGCAAGGTCTTTACTTACAACCCGGCGACTGACGGGGGCACCAATTTCACCTGGAGCGGCCTGAGCACGGCGCAGAAAGCGCTGATGAACATCAACCCGGAAACGGGCAGCAATGATTCCCGCGGTGAGGACCGCGTCAATTACATCCGCGGCGTGGATACGGGTGAAGGCACGACTTTCCGCAACCGCAACCACATCCTGGGTGATATCGGCCATTCTGACCCTCAGTACGTTGGCGTACCGCCGTTTTTCTACCCCTTTGACGACTATGCCAGCTTCGCGCGCGGTGCCAAGGACCGCCCGGCAATGATTTACGTAGGCGCCAACGACGGCATGCTGCACGCATTCCGCGAAACCGACGGTGTGGAAGTGTTCACCTATGTACCCAATGAGATTCTGCACAAGCTGCCCAAGCTGACTTCCCGCTACTACGGACATGATTTTTATGTCGACGGGTCGCCCAGTTATGGCGATGTGCAGATCGGTAGCGACTGGAAATCCGTGCTGGTCAGCGGATTGCGCAGCGGCGGCCAGGGAATTTTCGCGCTGGACATCACCGACCCGGAAAACTTTTCCGCGTCCAACGTGTTGTGGGAGTTCACCGATGAGGACGATGCCGACCTAGGTTTCTACTTCGGTGATCCGCAGATCAAGAAAATGGCCAACGGCAAGTGGGCGGCGGTGTTTACTTCCGGTTACAACAACACGGTCAATGACGGCGCGGTGTCGCCCAACGGCAAGCAGTACCTGTATGTGGTCTTCATCGAAGACGGCATCAACGGCTGGTCCTCTTCAGACTACCGCAAGATCGAGATTCCCGACGCCGACGGCCTGTCGGCTCCTGCCGTTGCCGATGTGGATGGCGACAATCTGGCGGATTTTGTCTATGTTGGCGACCTGGACGGCAACATGTGGAAAGTGGACGTTACCTCAACCAGCCCCTCCGGCTGGCAGGTTGCATTTTCCGGCGAACCCCTGTTCATCGCCACGGATGATGAAGGTACGCGGCAGCCCATCACCACCCGTCCCGCCATCATGCGCCACCCCCTGTCGATTCGCGAAGGTGTGATGGTCATTTTCGGCACCGGCAAGTACCTGGAGGTCAACGACGATGTCACTGAGGACGTGCCACCACAGTCGGTGTACGGCATCTGGGATCGGGACGGCTACTTCTACAGGTCGCAAAACCAGCGGAACAACTATGGTGACCACGATTTCGAGCGGGATGAATTGAGCAATCCGTCCATCACGGTCGACGCCACCACCAACCGCCGCATCATCCACGACAATGCCGCCAACCTGCCCCGGTGGTTTGATGAGCAAGGCGACCCGCAATCGCGCGGCTGGTACATCGACCTGCCCGTTGAAGGCGAGCGTATCAACCGTGAGGTGATCCTGCGTGACAACATCGCGTTCCTGGTCACTCTGATCCCCGAGGATGACGTGTGCGCGGCCGGTGGCAGCGGATGGCTGATGGCGTTGAATGCCGAAACCGGCAATGCCCCGCGCTTCCCGGTACTGGATATCACCGATGACAGCATCATCGACAAGGACGATGTGCTGGTGCGTGACAACCCCTACGTCGAAGGCGAGGACAGCAGCCTGGTCAATCCCATCGGGCTGGAGATGCTGAGTATTCCGAACCTGCCCACACTGCTCTATGACGACCGCGCTTCCGACCTGGGCAGCCTGTTCCCGCCACGCGCCAATGCACCGCGCGGATGCGGAGCGGCAGGGGCCAAGTCGTTCACCTACACCAC
>CBFGWJ010000078.1:0-7589 GCA_965652335.1 uncultured Gammaproteobacteria bacterium
GTGGTGCCTGCAACACGGTTGACAGGATCGGACTGCAACTGCAGCGGATGAGCCAGCTGCAACTGCAATTTGGGAATGTCACTGCCGGCCAGGTCGAATTCAAATGCGCCGGCCGCCGGCTCCAGCACCAGCGGCGTGCCCGGATGAACCCGGGGCTGGCGTTTGCCGGGAAGTTCATCGGACACATGAATGACGCGGAAGGTGTCTTCGTCGAGCAGATGCAGGGCGGTTGACTGGTTCCCGTCTGCCTGCGCGGTGAAACTGTACGAGCACAGCAAAAACACCCCTAAGCCGAGGTTTTGCAAAGCTTTTTGCAGTTTCAGTGAGTTGCTCATCAATTCCGTTACAACATGTGCCGCCATGGCCGCCTGCTCGTGAATAAACGATTGGAGTCACGCAGACAGAAAAAGTTTAACCTAAATATAGCAAATTTAAGAGATTATCACTCATCAATTTGCCTCAACAAACGCTCCAAACGCAGCACCGATCAAGCCTCTCCCGCTTGCTATACTCTGGCCTCACGCCCGGTCAAAGGGTGACACGCTTTCATAACAGGACGCAAGTTTGGTCTTAACCCACACCCCAATCTGTGAATTTGGGATTCCCGCGCCGGATTTCCGGTTGCCGGGAACGGACGGTAGGATCTGGACCAGGGACGAATGCGCGGGGCCCAAGGGCTTGCTGGTGATGTTTATCTGCAATCACTGCCCTTACGTTCGGGCGATCAACCACAAGCTGGTCCGGGATACGGCCGCATTGATCGAGCTGGGCATTGGCTGCGTAGGCATAATGCCCAATGACACCGAAACCTATCCTGAAGACGATTTGCCACATATGCGCCGGGTGGCGGAGGAGCAAGCCTACCCTTTTCCTTATCTGTTTGATGGAACCCAGGATGTGGCCAGGGCTTATGGGGCCGTTTGTACCCCGGATTTCTTCGGTTATAACGCCGCGCTGCAACTGCAGTACCGCGGCAGGCTGGATGAGGCCGGAAAGAGGGCCGATTGCGATCAGGCACGACGGGACTTGTTCCTGGCCATGCAGGAAGTCGCTGCGACCGGTCACGGCCCTTTGGAGCAGGTTCCATCCATGGGCTGCTCGATAAAGTGGCGTTGAGCCGGGCAAGTGGCGTTTAAACAGGAAAGCGGAACTGAACCGGGCAGCCATGCTGCCTGGACGACCGCTGACAGCGATACAGCAGCCGAAAATATTTTCAGGCCAGCACAAAGCAGGACAATTTGGGTCTGACACGGCCGCGATCGTGGGTTAGTATGAGTGCCGCTGCCTGCCGGGCAGCGAGATGTTGCGTGCAATGCCCGAGGGAATTTGACCGGTCAAGGTGGTTGAGGAGTAGCCTGAATGAGCCAGCTGATAGTTGTAGGAATTGACAGCAGCGCCTGCTGCCAGCGCAGCGTCGAATACGCCGCCGAGAGCGCCAGGGCCGCGGATGCCAGCCTGTTGCTGGTGCACGTGATTGAATGGTCGCCGTTCTCCTTCAGCACAGCGATGGAAAATGAGGTACGTCACAAACGTCGCGAAGAAGAATTGTCACGCGCCCAGGCGGACCTGATTGATCCGGTACTGGCCAGGCTGAAAGACGAGGGATTGAATGTGGAAGGCCTGGTGACGCACGGGCACCCGGCCCAGACCATTGTTGAAATTGCTGAAGAGAAAGGCGCCAGCAATATCATCGTGGGCCGGAAAGGCACGTCAAAGCTCAAGGCACAATTGTTTGGCAGCGTGCCAAGCACGTTGGTGCAGGTTTCCAGTGTCCCGGTGACAGTGGTGCCCTGATACCTGCAATCCCGAGCATTCAAACCCCATACCCGACAGAAATCCCGCGAATCCCTGAAAACCGCCCCAGCCTGGAGCCCCATACACATGTCCAAAACCAGAATCATTGCCGGCCTGCTCAGTCTTTACTTGCTGCCACTGGTGGCACAGGCCCAGGATGGCATTGACCAGAAAATTGACCAGGCGGTGAAACCCTATGCGGATGCGGTTGCCGGTTTCATTTTTTCTTCCTTTCCGGTCAACGGCGTGCAGATTCCTTTCGTGCTGGTCTGGCTGATCGCAGCCGCCACGATATTTACCTTCTACTTCCGCTTCATCAATCTGCGCGCGCTTCGCCACGGCTTTCAACTGGTGCGCGGCGATTACTCCGATCCCACCGCCAAGGGTGAAGTCAGCCACTTCCAGGCGCTGGCCACCGCGCTGTCCGGAACCGTGGGCCTGGGTAACATCGCCGGCGTGGCGGTGGCCGTCTCCCTGGGCGGGCCAGGCGCAACCTTCTGGATGATCGTCGCCGGTTTCCTTGGCATGTCATCGAAATTTGTCGAGTGCACGCTCGGTGTCCGGTATCGCAACGAATACACCGACGGTTCGGTATCCGGGGGGCCGATGTACTACCTGTCCAAGGGCCTGGCAGAGCGGAGTGACAAGCTGAAATACCTGGGCAAGGTGCTGGCGGTCATGTTCGCCATTTTCTGTATCGGCGGTTCGTTTGGTGGCGGCAACATGTTCCAGGCCAACCAGAGCTTCAAGCAGGTACTGGCGGTTACCGGCGGCGATGCCAGCTGGCTGGCTGACAAGGGCTGGCTGTTTGGCGTGGTGATCGCTACCTTCGTCGGCCTGGTGATCATTGGCGGTATCCAGGGCATTGCCCGGGTGACCTCAAAGGTAGTGCCGTTCATGGCCATCCTGTACGTGACTGCCGGCCTGGTGATCATCGGCATGAACATTGACCAGTTGCCCGCTGCGTTCGGTGCCATCATCACCGGTGCTTTCAGCCCCGAAGGCATGGCCGGCGGTGTGGTCGGCGTGCTGTTCCAGGGTTTCAAGCGCGCCGCCTTTTCGAACGAAGCCGGCGTGGGTTCGGCTGCCATCGCCCACTCGGCCGTGCGCACCAACCGTCCCATCACCGAGGGTTTCGTCGCTCTTTACGAGCCATTCGTTGACACGGTCGTGGTGTGCACCATCACCGCCCTGGTCATCATCATTACCGGTTCCTGGGACCCCAGTATCGATCCCAGCCATGGCGTGGCCCTGACTTCTTCCGCCTTCGAGTCGGCCATTTCCTGGTTCCCCTGGGTGCTGACGGTTGCCGTAATCCTGTTTGCCTATTCGACGATGATTTCCTGGTCCTACTATGGGCTCAAGGCATGGACTTACCTGTTTGGCGAAAGCCTGATCACGGACATTACCTACAAAGTGCTGTTCCTGGCTTTCGTGGTCATTGGTGCTTCCATGCAGCTGGGTGCGGTGATCGATTTCTCCGACGCCATGATTTTCGCCATGGCTTTCCCCAACATCATTGGCATCTATTTCCTGTTGCCGGTGGTGCGCAAGGAATTGAACGAGTACTGGGCGGAGTACAAGGCCGGGCAACTGCAGAAGTTCGGCAAGGCCGCGAATCGCCGCTGAGCGGCCCGCAGCCGGCACAGTACCGCTTGCTTCCTGCTTTCCGGACCGGTTGGCCTTGCTACGGTGCAGGCCAATCGGCCAAAATTAGCGTTTGCAAATTCGATATGTTCGCCTTGTGACCAAGCCTTCTGAACCTGCTTTCGGGGGCCGGAAAACGCAGGCTCCCATGAAATCAAGATACTGCCAGGAATTTAAATGCCCAGCCGACGTGACCTAGCCAACGCCATTCGCGCCCTGTCCATGGACGCGGTACAACAAGCCAATTCGGGTCATCCCGGCATGCCGATGGGCATGGCTGACATCGCCGAGGTGCTGTGGAATGATCACCTGAAGCACAACCCGGCCAACCCGTCCTGGGTGGATCGAGACCGTTTCGTGCTCTCCAACGGGCATGGTTCCATGCTGCAGTACTCCCTGCTGCACCTGTCAGGCTACGACCTGCCGATTGAAGAACTGAAGAACTTTCGCCAGTGGCATTCCAAAACCGCGGGTCATCCGGAATACGCGGAGACCCCGGGGGTGGAAACCACCACTGGCCCGCTGGGCCAGGGAGTGAGCAATGCCGTGGGCATGGCGCTGGCGGAGAAACTGCTGGCCCGGCGCTTCAATCGTGAAGGGTTTCCGGTGGTTGACCATTTCACCTGGGTGTTCCTGGGTGATGGCTGCCTGATGGAAGGTATCTCCCATGAGGCCTGTTCGCTGGCCGGCACGCTCGGGCTGGGCAAGCTCAACTGTTTCTGGGATGACAATGGCATTTCGATCGATGGCGAAGTGCGAGGCTGGTTCACTGACGACACGCCGGCCCGCTTTGAGGCCTATGGCTGGCAGGTGATCCGTGATGTGAATGGCCATGATCCGGTGGAAATCCAGCAGGCCATTGAAACCGCCAGGGCCGAGACAGGCCGGCCGACGTTGATCTGCTGCCGCACAGTGATCGGCTTCGGCGCGCCCAACAAACAGGGCAAGGAATCCTCGCATGGCTCGCCCCTGGGCGCCGATGAAGTGGCTGCAGCGCGTGAGGAGCTGGGCTGGCACCATCCGGCATTTGAAATTCCCGCGGATATTGCCGAAGCATGGAATGCCCGCGAGTCCGGCGCCGAGCGCGAACAGGCCTGGCAGGACATGTTTTCCGGCTACAGCCTGCAGTACCCTCAGCTGGCGGCTGAATTCACCCGCCGGATGCGGGGCGAGTTGCCTGCTGAATGGCTGCAACGCAGCGCGGAGCTGATCGCCGCCATGCAGGAGAAAGGCGGCGACGTCGCCACGCGCAAATCCTCACTGCTGGTGCTGGAGGCTTTCGGGCCCCTGCTGCCGGAGTTGGCGGGCGGTTCGGCCGACCTGGCGGGCTCCAACCTGACCATCTGGTCGGGCAGCGAGGATGTGAACCAGGGTGGTGAAAACGGCAATTACATCTATTTCGGCGTGCGCGAATTCGGCATGACCGCCATCTGCAATGGCCTTGGCCTGCATGGCGGTTTCATCCCCTACAACGCCACTTTCCTGGTGTTTTCCGATTACGCCCGCAACGCAGTGCGCATGTCGGCGCTGATTCCGGCGCACAACATCCACGTGTATACCCACGATTCGATTGGCCTGGGCGAAGACGGCCCCACTCACCAGCCAGTGGAACATGTGGCCAGCCTGCGGCTGATTCCCGGGCTGGAAGTCTGGCGCCCCTGCGATACGGTTGAATCGGCAGTGGCCTGGAAGGCGGCCATTGAAAACCGTGGCAAACCCACCGCGCTGGTATTCACCCGCCAGAACCTGCCACACCAGCCACGCACACCCCAGCAAGTGGATGATATCTCACGCGGTGGTTATGTACTGCGCGAAGCCAGCGGCGAACCGCGAGCGGTTATCATCGCCACGGGGTCCGAAGTTGGCCTGGCGGTGGCCGCGGCCGAACTGCTGGCTGCTGAGGGCACGGTGGTGCGAGTGGTTTCCATGCCCAATCCGGGCCTGTTCCTTCGGCAGGACGCCGCCTACCGCGAATCAGTCTTGCCGTCGGGCCTGCAGGCACGGGTAGCCGTGGAGGCGGGAGTCAGCCTGTACTGGCATGTGTTCGTGGGTCCAGCCGGAAGAATCATCGGCATCGACCGGTTCGGCGCCTCCGCCCCGGCCAACGTGCTGTTTGAGAAATTCGGCTTTACCGTGGACCATCTGTGCGCCGCCGTGCGGGAAGTCACTGGCGCAAAATGACCACATCCCACATCATGCAATCAATCGCCAGGCCGCGCATCGGCCTGAAGCAAATTCCAAGTATGTCCAGGAGCAAACAATGGCAATCAAGGTAGCAATCAATGGTTATGGCCGTATCGGCCGCAACATTCTCAAGGCACTGTATGAGTCGGGCCGCACCGGCGAGATCCAGGTGGTGGCCATCAATGACCTGGGCGATGCTGAAACCAATGCCCACCTGACCCGCTATGACACGGCGCATGGCAAATTTCCGTTCAGCGTGGACGTGGACAACGGCGACCTGGTGGTGAACGGCGACCGCATCAAGGTGTTTGCTGAGCGCGACCCGGCCAAATTGCCGTGGAAAGAGCTCGGGGTGGACGTGGTGCATGAATCCACCGGCTTCTTCACCAGCAAGGACAAGGCCGGCGCGCATCTTGCGGCGGGCGCCAAAAAGGTGATCATCTCCGCGCCGGGCAAGGATGTCGACAACACCGTGGTCTTTGGCGTGAACCACGGCAGCCTGAAATCCACCGACCAGGTGATTTCCAACGCTTCCTGCACCACCAATTGCCTGGCGCCCCTGGCCAAGGTGTTGCACGAGGGCATTGGCATCGAGCATGGCCTGATGACCACCATCCATGCCTACACCAACGACCAGGTGCTGACCGATGTGTATCACTCGGACCTGCGCCGGGCCCGTTCCGCCACCATGAGCCAGATTCCCACCAAGACCGGTGCCGCGGCCGCCGTGGGCCTGGTGCTGCCGGAACTGAACGGCCGCCTGGACGGTTTTTCCATGCGCGTGCCCACCATCAATGTTTCCGTGGTTGACCTGAGCTTTGTAGCCAGCCGCAACACCACGGTGGAAGAGGTCAACCGCATCGTCAAGGAAGCAGCCGAGGGCTCCCTCAAAGGCGTGATGGGGTATAACACCCGGCCGTTGGTATCGGTTGACTTCAACCATGATCCGCATTCTTCCGTTTTCGATGCCACGTTGACGCGCGTGATGGAAGGGACGCTGGTTAAAGTGCTGAGCTGGTACGACAACGAGTGGGGTTTCAGTAACCGCATGCTGGACACCACGGTTGCACTGATGAATGCCTGAAAGTTGTCGAACGGTCCAGGTCAAGACACCATGAAATACCTGCAAATGGAACACCTCAACCTGGCCGGCAAGCGCGTCATGATCCGTGAGGACCTGAACGTGCCGGTGGCCGGCGGGCAAGTGTCATCGGACGCACGCATCCGGGCTGCTTTGCCGACCATCCGGCTGGCGCTGGAGCGTGGCGCTGCGGTGATATTGCTGTCCCACCTCGGCCGCCCCGAGGAAGGCGTGTTTTCGCAGGAGGATTCCCTGTTGCCGGTGGCCTCGCACCTGGAGGCCTTGCTGGGGCGGCCGGTTCGCCTGGAACGCGACTGGCTGGAGGGTATCGGTATCCAGCCGGGCGAGGTGGTGCTGTGCGAAAACGTCCGCTTCAACGTGGGCGAAAAGAGCAACGACGACCAGCTCGCCGGCAAACTGGCTGACCTGTGCGATATTTTTGTGATGGACGCCTTCGGCACGGCGCATCGCGCCCAGGCTTCCACCGAAGGGGTGATCCGCAAAGCCCGGGTGGCCTGTGCAGGCCCGTTGCTGCACGCCGAATTGCAGGCCCTGCATAAATCCCTGCTGGAGCCTGAACGGCCATTGCTGGCCATAGTCGGCGGCTCCAAGGTTTCCACCAAACTGGCGGTGCTGGACAGCCTGCTGGACCGCGTGGATGAACTCATCGTGGGCGGCGGCATCGCCAATACCTTCATCGCCGCCAGTGGTTACGAAGTGGGCAAGTCCTTGCATGAGCCTGACCTGCTGGCCGAAGCCCAGCGTTTGATCCGCAAAGCACACGAGCGTGGTGGCTCCATACCCGTTCCACAGGACGTGGTGGTGGCGAAATCCTTCAGTGCCGATGCCGAGGGCATTGTGCGCCGGGTGGATGAGGTGCAGG
>CBFGWJ010000079.1:0-7579 GCA_965652335.1 uncultured Gammaproteobacteria bacterium
GCCGCCGAAACAGGGTTGCCGCCAAAGGTGTTGAAGTAGCCGAATTTCTCGGCAAAGCGCCGGGCGATTTCGGGGGTAGTTACCACCGCTGCCAGCGGGTGACCGTCGCCGATGGGTTTGCCCATGGTGACGATATCGGGAACGACGCCGGAATCCTCAAAGCCCCAGACGTGATCGCCCAGCCGGCACAGCCCGGACTGCACTTCATCGGCAACGCACAGGCCACCGGCTGCACGGACACGGGCGTAGGATTCGCGCAGATAGCCTTCCGGCGCCACCAACGCGCCGTTGGAATCGAAAATATTGCAGGTCAGGAACATGGCGGGCTCATGACCGCGGTCACGCAGTTCACCGATGGCCGTATCCACCAGGCCGGCATATTTCAATCCCAGGTCCGGTTCACCGTAGCGGAAACTGCCACGAAAACCATTCGGCGGCTCGGCCGTGGCCAGCCAGTCGGGTTGCTCCGACTCCGGGTATTCGGCCGTCGACAGTTCGGTGACCACGATGGAATTGCCATGGTAGGAATAATCCGAAACGATCGCGCCCTGGTTGCCGCTGACGGTGCGGGCGATGCGGAACGCCAGGTCATTGGCCTCGGTTCCGGTGCAAACAAACATGCAGACGGACAGTTCACCCGGCAGGGTTGCGCCCAGTCGCTCGGCATAGTTCACGACGTTCTCATGCAGGTAGCGCGTATGCGTGTTGAGTGTAGCTGCCTGTTTCGAGAGAGCCGCGACCACGCGCGGGTGGCAGTGTCCCACCGAAGCCACATTGTTGTAGCAGTCGAGATAGCGCTTGCCATCCGCATCGAACAACCAAACGCCCTCGCCTTTCACCAGGTGAACGGGCCGGCGGTAGAACAACTTGTAGCTCGGCCCCATGGTGCGTGCGCGCCGCTGCATCAGGGTTTTGTCAGTACTGCTTGCCTCACTCATCGATTACGGCCTTTTTCAAATGGTCAGAAAATTTCACCCGGTCCAGCCCGGAAAGTTTTGCCAGCATGGCAATCACGCCGGGCTGGTCATCGGTGACAAAGGCAGGCGGATGCTCCATGTTACGCCGCCTGAATTCAAACAGCTGCAGCACCATGATCTGCCGCACCATGACGAGATCCAGCAGCAACTCCAGCTCCGCCTCTTCCAACAGAGTAGTCTCCTGGTAGCCGCGGCAGATTTCGGTTGCTGCAAACACGGGCTCGGCGCTGAGTTCCATGAAGTCGGATACACAGGCCGCCAGGTCGCAGACCAGCGGGCCGTAGATCATGTCGCCGAAGTCGATCACGCCGGTGACGCTTTCATCATGATCGGAAGCCCGCAGCAGGTTCGCGCCATGCGCATCCTGGTGAATCACCTGCCAGCGCAGTTTCGCCATTTGCGGATAGACTGAATTTTCCAGCCGCTCGAAATAGTCCGGCAACCAGTGGCCCAACTCGCGGGGCATCAGCGATTTCAACTGCGGCGAGAACACCAGGCCGTTGGCCATGTTCCAGGGCATGAAATGAGTGGCAGCCGGGTGTTCAAAGCCCTGCAGCGCCCTGCCCAGGCGAGCGATAAACCGGCCCATGCCTCGCAACCCGCGGGCGGACGGAAACGGCCCATCCTGGTAGCGCTGCCCCGGCAGCCAGCTCAGCAGGCGCACCGCATGGCGTCCTTCCTCATCGAACAACCAGCCAATCAATTCACCATCAAGGCCGGGCAAAACGCGCGGCACGGGCAGGTCTCTGTCCTGGGCCTCGATATGGCGCAAGGCCAGTACCTGCATCTCCACCACCTCAAATGGTTCATTGAGGCCGGAAACCTTGAAAACATATTGCTCACCGCTCACCGTGCGGATGCGGAAGTTCTGGTCACGCTCACCGGCCAGCGGCGTGAATTCGCCTTCCAGCCCATACAGGACTTTGGCGTGGCTGCGGATTTCCTCCGGCGGAATGGCCGGCGGATCAAAGCGCAGGTCCTCAAGGGTGAGAACGTGCCCTGAAAAAGTCAAAGTCGAAAAATCCATCGGCGAAAAATCCATGGGTGCTGGCATCAGGCCTGCCTTTCCAGCGCGGGGCGCAGCAGCTGTACTTCATTGCCCGGAGCTGGATTACGTGGTACCAGGCGCGCGAGTACCAGGGAACAGGTCGCCAGTCCGGCGCCTGCCAGGAAAACTGCGGATGGGGAAACCATCCACAGCGCGCCGAAACTCACCGGAATGATCACCGCGGCAATGTGGTTGATGGTAAAAGCCACGCTGGCCGTGGACGCCATGTCCGCCCCATCGCCGATTTTCCTGAAATAGCTTCTGATCGCGATGGCCATGGCATAGAAAATATGGTCCACCACGAACAGCAGGGCAGCCACCCAGGCGGTTTCCACGAAGGCGTAGGCCGTGAAAACGAAGATCAGCCCGGAATACTCGAGGGTCAGGGTGATGCGCTCTCCAAACCGTGCCACGAATCGCCCTATCAGAGGAGCCATGACTGTATTGATGCTGTGATTGAGGATGTACAGCAGCGCGATCTCCGCTGCCGAATAGCCAAACTTCTCCACCATCAGGAAGGTGGCGAACACCATGAAGATCTGCCGCCTTGCGCCACTGAGAAAGGTCAGGCCGTAATACAGCCAGTAGCGTTTGCGCATCAGCAGGTGCTTGTGTTGCGGAACCGCTTGCTCGTATTGCGGGAACATGCGCCAGGCCAGCAGCGCAACCGCCATCGCCGCGCCACCCGCCAGCACATACAGAAGCACGTAACCGAGGTCCAGCCACTCCATGCACAGCCACACCAGTGCAAACCCCAGCAGGGAAGCCCAGGAAGTCGCCGCGGCCAGGCGCCCCAGCACCAGCGGCGTGCGTCCGGTATCAAACCACTGCAGGCTCAGGGATTGCTGCACGGTGTAGAAATAGTGAAAGCCGGTCGACATCAGCACGGTGGTGAAATACAGGCCGTACTCACTGGGCAGGAAGCCGGTCAGCGACACCCCCAGGCCCAGCAGCAACAGGGCCACCAGGGTGAAATGTTGTTCCCGGATCACCAGCAGCACAAACACCGTGGTGAAGGCCAGGAATCCCGGTACCTCGCGCAGGCTCTGCAGGATGCCGATCTCCCGCCCGGTGAACGCCGCCTGCTCGATGACGAAATTGTTCAACAGCACATCCCATACCGCGAACGACAGCGCCGCCGCGGCGGTGGTGAGCAACAGGAAGGTTTCGGGGCGGAAGGTGCGAGCTCTCATGACGTGATTATCCCGCGAATGCCTGGCGCCGGGCGAGTCCGGATTGCACCACAGCAGGGTTGTGGTGGCAACAAGCTGCGTTATCTGCTGCCGCTAATCACTTCACCGGTTTACCAAGCCAGGCGAATCCCGGATGGTCAAAACAGACGTAGCACAGTAACCAGAGCCCGGCTCTAATCTTCAAACCCGTCGCGAAATATGATTTCCGGCATGACGGCATCGACGTTGTGCCAGAAGCCTCCCGTCAGCGTCCAGCCGGCGCCGCTGGATGCTTCCGACGCAGTGCCGTCCCACTGGCCCAGTGTGCCGGAAAGCTGCCATTGCTCGTCATTGGACTGCGACAACACTTCGCCGCCGCCGTCGATTGACCACCAGGCGAGCGTGAAATCGAGGGCCTGCGCCGGAAGTCCGTACAGGCAAAATACACCTGCCGCAGCGCCGGCAAGAACGGCGGTATAACGCCGATTGCCTCGTACCCGGCTCATGGTGAATCCGCCATGCGGTGGCCATCGAGCAACAGCGACTCCAACGTTGCCAACCTGGCTTCGAGTTCGGTGTTGCGCCTGGCCAGCTGTTCCAGCCCGGTGATCTGTTCCTGGAGCAGCGCCACTTCGTCATTCAGCCGGTTGCTTTCCCTGCGTTGCTCCTGGATCACCCGGACCAGCAAGGCGCTCAGGCGGTCATACTTGACGCCCTCCACTGCTCCTTCGGCATCACGCGTCACCAGTTCAGGCACCAGCGCGGCGATTTCCTCGGCAACGAATCCGAAGTCGGCCTCGCCACTGTCGATCCAGTGGTAGCGCACCGGGCGCAGCGCATCCAGCAGCGCCAAATCGATATCGAGGTCCTCGATGTCGCGCTTGTAGCGCGCGCTCGACGAGCAGGACGCGATCTGGTTATTGACATTGCGGCAAAGGGTTGTGGCCCCGGCGCTGCCCAGCGTGTCTACCCGCAACAGTCCATCAACGCGCAGCCGGTTACCGGCCGGGTCGTTCACTGCGCTGGAGCCTCCGCTGAATACGGCGCCCCCGCTGGCGCGGACCAGGAACCGGTTGCTGCCACCAGAGATGTAGTCTGCCGCAGTGGAATCAGCCCAGACAAATGTTCCAGAGTCACCCGTAGTTCCATTGAGCGGTACGTCCACACAACCACTCTCCGCTGTGCCCTGGGCGCTGCCCGCGCGCACCTTGGCCTGGCGCCCGCCTGCCCACGAATAACTGCCACCGGCGCAATTGGAGTAGCCGCCGGTCACCGTGCTCCAGCCACCCATGGTGCTGTTCAGTACGCCACCGGCAACAACACTCCGGGCGCCCCTGGCAATGTTGGAGCCTCCGCCACCCACCGTGCTGAACGAACCCGTGGCTGCGTTATCTATTCCGCCACTGACCAGTGTATGCTGGCCGGAAGCGGTGTTCGACTGGCCGCCACCGACGGAGCTCCAGGTGCCGCTGGCCGTGTTGTTGACACCCCCCGCAACCGTGCTGTAACTGCTTGCGGAATTGCCGTTGCCACCCCCGATCGCGGCCTCCTGTCCAGCCGAATTGTTGATTCCTCCGCTGACCGTGCCGCTGGATTGAGTTACCGTATTGCCCCTTCCACCGCCGATCACGCCGTAATTGCCAACCGTAATCTGGTTCGGTGCGGTTGAGGTTCCGCCCCCCGAGATCACGCTGCCCCGGGTTGTGTTGGAATTACCGCTGTAGCCCAGGGTGATGATGGGTGCTTGACCGCTGATTCCATCCGGCTCGAAACGAAACACCTGGTTGTTGTGGAGGTACTCGATATCGCCTGTGGTCGTGTCCAGTGTAAAGGGCGAGGCACCCTCTGGCCCTGGCGGGCCCGCGTTGCCGGACAGCGCAAACAGCGCCATGGGGCTTGGGCGAACGGCCTGTCGCGGGCTCAGCGGCGCACCGTTGACCCGCACCTCCAGGTATCGCACCTGCGAAGTGAAGGCACTGGCACCGAAGTCCAGTTCAACCTGGAACAGGCCGTCCTCGACCGGCCAGTTGGCGCGGTTCTGTGTGACACCCACCTGATTGCCCCCGGCGAGCTGGTCATACAACCTGAATTCCAGGTTAGCGAGACCGGTAAACGAATCACCTCCCTGGCGCAGCTGGCCCTGGTAAGTGATGGTGGTGTCCTGGGCCTGCACCACCTGTGCGCTGCAGAAAACCATGAACAGAAGTGACAAAAGACAGGTTGACTTCATTTGAGCTTGTTCCAGATCGTATTCAACTGAGTCCCAACACCAATTCACGCGGGCGCTGCACGGCGAGGGCGTACTTCCATTAATACGCAATCGCGAATCAAATCTGTTCATTCACCCGCTTGGCAGGTTTTACAGGTTGCTGGAAGCCGTGACTGCTTTTCTCCGGAAATTTCGTTTACAGGGAGGAAGCACCCCAAAGCACCAACCCGGAGAAACACCTTTTGAACCTCAGAATCATCGCCGCCGGACTTGCCGGCAGCCTGGTCACTCACGTTTAGGCAATCACCACAGGTGAAAGGGGCTCATCTCCGCTGGTTTTATGTCGATGGCGAGGCCAGCGTGACTGGAGACCGCGTGGAGGAAATATATACCTCGTCCGGCCCAACCGAGGTTCGGATTGAGAGCCGGCTGCAGTTCGCCAGTGGCTGGAACCTGGTACGGACCACATTCCTGGAAATCCTGGAACAGGAAGACGGCTCGCGATTTGAGACGCACTCGGTCAACGATGCCTTGCAGGAATTCCCCGCAAATGCACTGTGGTACGTCAGCGAGGATTGACGATCTGCCTGGTGCCGCAGTAAATACGGTCCACCGCGGGCGTGAGCGACTTTCACTGCCGCGACACCGTCGCGACACAGGCCTCTTCAGGGTGAATTGTGCGCCGGCGCCGCAACTTCCGAACTGCGATCGATGTCTTCCAGCCAGGATTGCAGCTCGGTTACTTCCACGTGTCCGGCGCCTAGCTCCTGTTCCAGAATGGCCAGGCTCCGCCGGCCCAGGGTCTGCGCTGCTGCACGCTCGCCACGCAGCCAGCGAATTTCCGCCAGGTAGCGCAGGGGCCGCGCATACAGCACGTGCTGCTCGCCGAACAACTGCAAGGCGATATCCTGGGCTCTTTGCAGCAAGGCTTCGGCTTCACCCGGTCGCTGCTGGCGCAAGCGCACGAACCCGAGCTGGAAAAGGTCGATGGAAAGTTCGCGGCTGCCGGGACCATAGGTCCTTTCAACGATGGCGATGGCTTGCTCGAGTGCGAGTTCTGCCTGCGACCACTCTTCGCGGAGCAGGTGAGCGGTACCCAGACCGCTGAGCGCAGTGGCTGTGCCCGGATGGTCTGCTTCGAAATGAGCCTGGTGGATGGCCAGGGCCCGATTGAGGTAGTCAATGGCCTCGGCGGTATTACCCAGGTCGCGCTTGGCTGACGCGACCTGTGTCAGCAGCATCGCCAGGCTTGGATGGTCTTCCCCCAGCAAACGTTGGTCAACCGCCAGGGCCTCCATCAGCTTCACTTCCGCCCCGGCGGGGTCGCCGGCTTCCAGCAGTGCAATGCCCAGGTTGCTCACGGCAATCGAGGTGGCCGGGTGATCCGTACCGAACAGGCGGGTGCGCAAGGCCACCGCTTCTTCCAGCATCGCCAGGGCTTCAGCGTGGCGCGCCTGCCGTGACAGCAGAGTACCCAGTGCATTCAGCGCTGTAGCATGTTCCGGCGTGCCCGGATTGCCCGCCTGATGTACCTGAATGGCTTGCTCCAGCAATGACTGCGCTTCGTCATAGCGGCTGGTCAGGATGTGTACGATTCCCAGGTTCGTCAGTACCGGCGCGCGGTTCAATGCATCGTCCTCAGGCAGCATGGCCAATGCGGCGCGATTGAACTGCTCGGCCTGCTCGAACTGCCCGAGCCGGAAATGGCTTACCGCCAGTTCGGACAGCACACCGGCCTGCTCCGGCAACGGCGTTCCCGGCGCAGATTCCAGAATCGCCAGAGCCCGCGCCAGCAAGTCGCTGCCGGCCTGGTAGCGGCCCAGCGCCTGGTTCACCAGGCCGAGCACGCGGAACATGGCAGCCTGCAGCCAGGGATCGCCAGTCAGTCCTTCAGCTTCCTCCACCCCGCGCTGGATGAGCTCAATTGCGGTGATTTCCCGGCCTGCGGCGTTGGCCGGGTCGGCCGCCTCAAACAGGCTGACGAGGTAATCGCTCACCTGCTGCGCCTTTGCCGCCTCGTTGGCAGCCCGTTGAGCCGCAGCTTCCGCGCGGTCACGTTCAACTCCAAGTCGATCGACATGGACCAGCAGCGCCCCGACAGTGACCATTGGCACCAGTATCCCGATCGAAAGTGCAAGCGTGTGGCGCCGAAGGAATCGTCCGACGCGGTAAC
>CBFGWJ010000080.1:0-7560 GCA_965652335.1 uncultured Gammaproteobacteria bacterium
GATACAAGCCCTGAGCCTGAGACCCCTGCCGTTCAGTTCAGTGAAGGTGGTGAGTATGGCCCGGTGCAATCGGGCGACACGCTTTGGAAGATCGCCTCCAACTGGTCTGCCGGAACCGCCGCCGGCGCCGGCTCCAGCGTCAACCCCAGCGTCAACCAGGTCATGGTGGCCATCCAGCGCAACAACCCCCAGGCGTTTATCAACAACAATATCAATCTGTTGAAGCGCGGCGCCATATTGCGCATGCCGGACTCGAACGAGGTATTGGCGATTTCAGCCGCTGAAGCCACCGCCGAGGTTCGCCAACAGGCAGAAATGCTTGCCGGTGGTGCCACTGCGCCTGCACCAACACCGCCAGCAGCACCGGCGGTGGAAACGCCGCTGGTGGATGTTGCCTCGGACATCAGCAGCACCGGGCAGAGCGAAGCTTATGCGGACGACAGCCCGAAGCTGGAAATCGTTCCGCCTTCAGCGGAGTCGCCAGCAGACAGCGCCTATGGTGATGAAGATTCACCGGAAGGCACCGCGGCATCAACGTCACTGGTTGATTTGCAGGAAGAACTGGCACGCAAGGAAGAAGCCTTGATCACCGAGCAGCAAACCAATGAATACCTGCAACAGCGGATCAGGGAGCTGGAATCGCAGGTCGCTGATCCGGCGGGTCCTGACCTCGTGGTTGAGGATGAGCAACTGGCGGAAATGGAATCCCGGCTGCAGGAAGACCGGCAGGATGCCGCGCCGGTGCAGGCAAGTCCGACGGAACCTGCAACAGCCTGGTATGTGCGTGGAATTACCTGGTTGATTGTTGGCCTGGTCATTCTGGTTTCGGCGGGAGGCTGGTTATTCAGCCGGCGCAACAACGCTGCCTTTGACCTGGATGCTGCCGGTGAAGATGCAAGCACCGTACGTGGCATCAAGGACGAGGCTGAGGAAATTCTCAAGGTGCTTAAGCCGGCCGGGACAGGGGCGGGTATTGAAGACTCCTCCGCAAAGCAGCCGCCTGAGCCCGAGGCACAGGAGCCGCAGGCAACCGATGAAGGTAACGTGGTGACAGCAAAATTCAGCCAGCCTCGGCACCTCGACAATGAAGAAGCCTATGTGCTGGATGAAGACAGCGCCGATCCTGAAGTAAGGCTGGATCTCGCCAGGGCTTATATCTCCATGGGCGATCGCGAAGCGGCGCGAGCCATCCTGGATGAAGTGAAAGAACACGGCGATGATCGCCAGAAAGCAGAGGCGCAAGCCATGCTGGATGCCATGTAGGATAGCCTGTACCGTATCAGGTTTTCCTTACCAGGGCCGGGCGGGGCAACCTGTCCGGCCTTTGGCATTTTTCAATGGGTCATCGATCCCTGAACCGGAACATTGAAGCCATGCGTTATGCATTGGGGTTGGAATATGATGGAGGCGCGTTCCTGGGCTGGCAAATCCAGCGCCAGGAGCCCACCGTGCAGGGCTGCGTGGAGCGCGCCATAAGCCAGGTGGCCAACCACGAAGTGCGCGTGCATTGCTGCGGCCGCACTGATACCGGTGTCCATGCATGTTGCCAGGTAGCGCACTTCGATACGCCGGCCTTGCGCAGTGAACGCTCCTGGGTGCTGGGCATCAACAGCCATTTACCGGCAGGGATCAGCGTGCTGTGGGTGCGTGAGGTTGACGAAGCGTTTCATGCCCGGTTTTCAGCCTTTGCCAGGTCCTATCAGTATCGTGTACTGAACCGGTGGATCCGGCCGGCTCTTGAAGCGGATTACCTGTGCTGGCATCGCAAACCGCTGGATGTTGCATGCATGCATGAGGCAGCCCAGGTGCTGGAGGGAGAACATGATTTTTCCGCTTTTCGGGCCGCCGGTTGCCAGGCCAGCCATGCGGTCAGGGAAATTCACTCGATTGCTGTGCGCCGCAGTGGCAACCGCGTCATACTGGATGTTACGGCGAATGGGTTCCTCTACCACATGGTGAGGAACATCGCGGGAAACCTGCTGGCGATCGGCAGCGGGAACCAGCCACCAGGCTGGCTGGAGGAGTTGCTGGAAGGCAAGGACCGCACCCGGGCGGCGATCGCGAGCGCGGCGGCGGGCAAGCGCACCCGGGCAGCGCCGACCGCTCCGGCCCAGGGGCTGTATTTCATGGGCGCCCGAGATCCTGAAAACTATGCCTTACCCTCGGCAGCCATTGATTTTCCGGCCAGGCGGGTCCATTGAGCATTGACGGAACAATGACAGTCGTGAAGGTTAAAATTTGCGGTCTTACTCGAACGGAGGATGTGTCAGCCGCAGTGCAGCACGGCGCGGATGCTTTGGGGTTCGTGTTTGTGCCCGCCAGCAAGCGTTGCATCAACAGCAACCTGGCCGCTTCGCTGGTGTCCAATGTGCCGGCTTTCGTGGATCGGGTAGGGCTGTTCCAGAACCAGCCCGCCGCGGAGATCCGGCAGATACTGGACCAGGTGGCATTGAGCCTGTTGCAGTTCCATGGCGATGAGGATGCGCAGTTCTGCCGCCAGTTTGGCAGGCCCTGGATCAAGTCCATTAGTATGCGCCACGGACAGTCCGTGAGTGAGGCAGAAAAGCGGTTCCCGGATGCGGCAGCCATCCTGGTCGACAGCCATGAGCCGGGAGGGTTGGGAGGAACCGGCAAGGTGCTGGACTGGAGTGAAATCAGGTCAGGCCAGCGGCCGCTGATCCTGGCTGGCGGCCTGAACCCGCGGAATGTCGCGCTGGCCGTTCGTATGACCCGCCCCTGGGCGGTTGATGTTTCCAGTGGCGTGGAAGTTTCTCCCGGCATCAAGGATGCCGGTTTGATCAAGCGTTTTATAGATGAGGCAAAACAGTGAACAGTGAAGCAGTTCCATCCAACTTCAATTCGGGTGTTCCCGGGTTCGACCCGGACAGCACGGGACACTTCGGGCCCTATGGAGGCAGCTACGTATCGGAAACACTCGTACATGCGCTGGAAGAATTGAAAACGGCCTGGAATCGCTGGCGCAAGGATGATGAATTCATGGCCAGGCTGGATGCGGACCTGGCCCATTACGTAGGTCGCCCATCGCCGGTCTATTTCGCCAGGCGGCTCACTGCGCATGCCGGGGGCGCAAAAATCCTGCTCAAGCGGGAAGACCTGAACCACACCGGCGCCCACAAGATCAACAACACGGTCGGGCAGGCCCTGCTGGCTGACCGGATGGGTAAACAGCGCCTGATTGCTGAAACCGGCGCAGGCCAGCACGGTGTCGCTTCGGCGACAGTTGCTGCGCGCATGGGCAAGCAATGCGTGGTTTACATGGGTGAAATTGACATCGCCCGCCAGGCGAGCAATGTGTTTCGCATGAAGCTGCTGGGGGCGGAGGTGCGCCCGGTCACCAGCGGCTCGAAAACGCTCAAGGATGCACTGAACGAAGCCATGCGCGATTGGGTCACCAACATCGACGATACCTTTTACATCATTGGAACGGTCGCAGGCCCGCATCCCTATCCGGTAATGGTGCGGGATTTCAACGCCGTGGTCGGGCGCGAGGCACGGCGCCAGATGCTGGACCAGTACGACACACTGCCGGATGCGGTGGTGGCCTGCGTGGGCGGCGGCTCCAACGCCATCGGCCTGTTTCACCCGTTCATCGGGGACAGTTCTGTCAGGATGATTGGCGTCGAGGCCGCCGGCCGTGGCCTGGCCAGCGGCGAGCACGCTGCATCGCTGTGTGCCGGTCGTCCCGGCATCCTGCACGGCTGCAGGACTTACCTGATGGATAATGACGATGGCCAGATCATCGACACTCATTCGGTGTCCGCCGGCCTGGACTATCCGGGCGTGGGTCCCGAGCATTCCTGGTTGAAGGACACGGGCAGGGCGGAATATGTCGGCTGCACCGACGAGGAAGCACTCGATGCTTTCCACAAACTGACCCGGCTTGAAGGCATATTGCCGGCGCTTGAAAGCAGCCACGCAGTTGCCTACGGCATGAAACTGGCCGCGACCATGCGCCCGGACCAGCATGTGCTGGTCAACCTCTCGGGCAGGGGCGACAAGGATGTTCCAACCGTAGCCGATCTGGAGCGCATCACATTATGAGCAACCGGATCGAACGCTGTTTTGCCGAGCTGGCCGCATCCTCACGCAAGGCGCTGGTGCCATTCATTACCGCCGGAGATCCGCACCCCGACTGGACCGTGGGCATCATGCACCAGCTGGTCGAGGCCGGAGCCAACCTGCTGGAGCTGGGCATTCCTTTTTCCGACCCGATGGCCGATGGCCCGGTGATCCAGGCCGCGAGCGAGCGGGCGATTCACAAGGGAGTGTCACTGCACCGAGTGCTGGACATGGTGGCCAGGTTCCGGGAAACCGACAGCGTCACTCCGGTGGTGCTGATGGGCTACATGAACCCGGTCGAGCGTTATGGCCATGAGGCATTGGCCAAAGACGCGGCCCGCAGCGGTATTGACGGCATCCTGATGGTGGATTGCCCACCGGAGGAAATGACGGAGCTGACGGCTTTGCTGGAAAAACACGGAGTGCAGGCGATCCGGTTGCTGGCGCCGACCACCACGCCGGAACGGATGAAACTTGTTACCGCGAATGCCAAAGGCTACCTGTACTATGTTTCGTTCAAGGGTATCACCGGCGCTGATCGCCTGGACCAGGCCGGCATCGTGGCGCCGCTGGAGCAGATTCGCCGATTGACCCGTCTTCCCGTTGCCGTGGGTTTTGGCATCAAGGATCCCTCAACCGCAGCTGCGGTGGCCAGCGTCGCGGATGCCGTCGTCATAGGCAGCGCGCTGGTGGAAACACTGTCGAAGGCGGGTTCTGCGGAGCAGGCCAACCAGCTGGCCCATGAGTTTCTTGCGCCCGTACGTAAGGCTATGGACAATGTGGCAGGATAAGCGCAGCGTACGCTGCGCCAACCGCAACGGAGAAACGGCGCTATGAGCTGGTTCCAGAAGCTGATGCCATCACGGATTCGTACCGAGGGCGGCAACAAGCGCACTGTGCCGGAGGGGTTATGGACCAAGTGCCCGGAATGCACGGCAGTGCTGTACCGCCCGGAGCTAGAGCGCAACCTGCTGGTCTGTCCCAAGTGCAACAAGCATATGCCGGTTGGCGCCAGAACCCGCCTGTTGCAGTTTTTTGATCCGGAAACCACCCAGGAAATCGCTCCCGGCCTGGAACCGGCTGACCCGCTGAAGTTCCGCGACACCAAGAAATACAAAGACCGTATTGTTGCCTCGCAAAAATCCACTGGCGAAAAAGATGCCCTGATCGCGATGCGCGGCAAACTGCATGGCGCACCCCTGGTTGCCTGTGCCTTTGAATTCAATTTCATGGGTGGTTCCATGGGCTCCGTGGTGGGTGAGAAGTTTGCGCGTGCGGGGCAGGAGAGCTTGCGTACCCGTGCGCCGCTGGTGTGTTTTTCCGCCACCGGCGGAGCGCGCATGCAGGAAGGCCTGCTGTCACTGATGCAGATGGCCAAAACCAGCGCAGTGCTGGCCAAACTGGCCGAAAGCGGCATTCCCTTCATCTCCGTCCTCACGCATCCCACCATGGGCGGTGTTTCCGCCAGCCTGGGCATGCTGGGAGATGTAAACATCGCCGAACCCGGAGCCCTCATCGGCTTTGCGGGGCCCCGTGTCATTGAACAGACCGTTCGGGAAAAGCTGCCCGAGGGTTTCCAGAGAGCCGAATTCCTGCTGGAAAAAGGCGCTATCGACATGATTGTGGACCGGCGGCAGATGCGTGAACAGATTGCGCGCCTGCTGGCACTGCTGGGTGGGGGCGCGCAGCCACGCCCGGTTGCAGGTGAGTTGCTGCAACTGAACTAGGGCCTGTTAACACTACTTGAATCATCACTGCTGGTGGTCATTTTTTCGTCTGGCAAGGCGGAAGGAGTGCAATATAGTGAATCTATATAAACGACTGACAACGCAGCCAGGCGGAAAAAGGACCCCAGCCCCCGCATTTGATTGGAATGGGGTTGCGGCTGAAATCACCCCACTCGGCGTTACTCGTCACTTGTTTGGCGGTGCCAAACCGCGTTCCTCGTGCCTTGATTGGTGCGATTTCAGTCGCAACAGTGGCGATTCAAGTAGTGCTAACAGGCCCTAATAGGTAACCCGGAATCACACGGGTCCCGGCCCTCTACACCACACATGTCCCTGCACCAAAGCCTGCCAAACAAGACGCCCGGTGATCTGCAAGGCTGGCTGCGACTGCTGGAGGTCCGCCATCCCAAACCGATAGACCTCGGTCTTGAACGGGTTGGACAGGTGTGGAAAAACCTCGGCAGCCCACGCCCTGCGCCCAGGGTATTTACCGTGGCCGGTACCAACGGCAAGGGTTCAACCGTTACGTACCTCGATGCCATGTTGTCAGCACTGTCCTGGCGCAGCGGCACCTACACCTCGCCACATATCTTTCGATACAACGAGAGGGTCCGGATCGGCGGCAAGGAAGCCACGGATGAAGACCTCGTATGGGCCCTGGCCAGCGTGGAGACTGCCCGGGAAGGGATCAGCCTGAGTTATTTTGAACACGGCACCCTGGCTGCTTTCCTCCTGATGCAGCGTGCCGGGCTGGATTTCGCGGTACTCGAGGTGGGCCTGGGGGGGCGCCTGGATGCCGTGAACCTGGTTGATGCCGATTGCGCGGTCATCACGCCGATAGGCCTGGATCACCAGGAATTCCTCGGTCCTGACCGGGAGAGCATAGGCCGAGAGAAAGCCGGAATCCTGCGCCGTGGCCAGTGCGCGGTCAGCGGCGAGGCGGAACCACCGGCCAGCGTGCTGGCGCATGCGGCCGGGCTCGGCATCAACCTGCAGCGCCTGGGCCATGAGTTTTTCGTCGAACCGTTCGGAGAGGGCTTGCACTGGTGGTGTGGCAGCCGGGAATTGATGCTGCCATTGCCGCCATTGGCCGGCCCGCACCAGCACCGGAATCTCGCCACCGCAGTGGCAGCGCTTACCGCCTTGCTGCCTGAAGCCATGGGCAAACCGGAGAAGCTGGCCGAAGGCGTGCTGTCTGCCCGGTTAACCGGCCGGTTTCAAGCCCACCCGGATGACTCGCGTGTGCTGGTGGATGTGGGCCACAATCCGCTGGCGGCAGAAGTGGTGGCGCAGGCATTGCGCAGCACGGGGCGAATGCCGGTCACCTGTGTGTTTGCCATGTTGCGCGACAAAGACGCAGCGGTGGTAGCGGGAATTCTGGATGAATGCGTATCGCGATGGCATTGCGCGAGCCTCGAGGGTGATCGTGGGCGCAGTGGCAGGCAACTGGCTGAGCTGGTGGATGCAACCGGTTGCCATGGAGCAATCCATGACTTCCCGGATGTTCCCGAAGCACTGCGGGCAGCACACCGGGATTTGCCGGAGCAGGGATCTGTCCTGGTGTTCGGCTCCTTCCTGACTGCCATGCAGGCTTTGTCGACGCGTTTGTGCAGTCCCGGCCGCTCGAATTAACACCGTGTATGCCATGCTGCTAGAATTCCCCGACACCTGCTGGGCAACACCCGATCGTAAACCGCGGCAACCGGGCAAGCGCCGCGGTACAACCTGAATCCGGAAACGTGATTATGGACAG
>CBFGWJ010000081.1:0-7546 GCA_965652335.1 uncultured Gammaproteobacteria bacterium
GGATTTGAAACTGCCGCCACCCAGATTGGCTTGTATCCGCAGCCCCGGTAGCGCCTGGCGCAGCGATTCTGCCAGCACCAGCCCGCGGGTAACGGTTTCTTCGCCTGCCATGATCAGGTAAATTTCAGGCGCCGGGCTTTCAATGGCTGCATGGGCGCGCAACAACTCCACCAGGCGTTCCTGCCCCATGGCAAATCCGATGCCCGGCCAAGGCTTCCCGCCCTGCAGTTCCACCAGGCCGTCATAGCGCCCGCCGGCGCACACAGTGCCCTGCGCGCCCAACTCGTCAGTGATCCACTCGAACACCGTGTGGCTGTAGTAATCCAGCCCACGAACCAGGCGCGGATTGACCACATATGCCACCCCCAGCGCATCGAGGTGGGCTTGCAGTTTTTCAAAGTGCTGTCGCGACTCAGTTCCAAGAAACTCCTGCAAGGTGGGCGCCGCTGCGATCAGCCCGCTCAGCCCGGGGTTCTTGCTGTCCAGGATGCGCAGGGGGTTGCGGTCAAGACGCACCCTGCTGTCCTCGTCCAGATCGTCGATGTGGGCCGAAAAATATTCCTGCAGCCTGATGCGATACGCAGCGCGTTCATCCGCTGTACCCAGCGAATTGATTTCCAGGCGAAGGTTCTGCAACCCGAGACGGCACCAGATGTTCTGGCACATGGCCAGGAGCTCGGCATCCACGTCCGGCCCCGGCGCCCCAAACACTTCCGCGCCCACCTGGTGAAACTGCCGGGTACGGCCTTTTTGCGGGCGTTCGCGCCGGAACATCGGGCCCATGTACCAGAGGCGCAGAGGAGCGGCATAAAGCAAGCCGTTCTGGATGACCGCGCGCACGACACCTGCCGTTCCTTCGGGACGCAGGCTCAGCCAGTCGCCGCCGCGGTCTTCAAAGGAATACATCTCTTTCTGCACCACATCAGTGGCATCGCCGATCGCGCGTGCGAACAACTCGGTTTTTTCCACCACCGGCACGCGGATTTCTTCATAACCGTAGCTGCTGAATACGGAACGAACGGTGTTCTCAAGCAGATGCCAGGCAGCCATGTCGGCCGGCAGAATATCGTGCATGCCACGGATAGATTGTATGGTTGTTGTCAAACCGTCTCTCCGGGAATGGCCGAACGGGGTGTTGGGTGGTCAGCCGCTATTCAGCCGCCTGTTGAAGGTTTTGTTCCAGTGATGGCAACGGGCTGAATCAGCCCTGGGAATTTCCGTCAGCAGCTGGATTATCGGAAGGCACTGTCACTTCTTCCACGGAGTCATTCGATTGGGGCCCCTGGTTGAATTCAACGGCTGCGTCGTTTTCATCCTGCAGCGTGATCCGGGCCACATTGCCACGGGTAAAAGGCGCCAGGTCAACCAGTTCCCCGTTATGCGTCAGTTCAATCGAAGCGGCGCGACCCAGCAACAGCTTGACCGGCGCCATCGCGACGTAATCCCGGCCGTTGCCAGCACGAAGCAGGTCCATTTCAATTTTCTGGCCGTTACCATCGACGATTTCCACCCAGCTGTCGGCCGAAGCTTCGATACGGAACGACTGCTGTCCATCCGTCAGCGGAATCGTTTTCTGCGCGTTGGAGCCTGCATCCGAAATGGCAGACCATGCGCCTTCCGCGCCCGATTGACTGATTTCAGGGCGCCTGCGTTGCACGTCTTCCAAAGGAGCGATGGACGCCTGCAGATGCGACTTGCCTGCCTGCCTCGAAACGGCAGTGGCATTGGAATTTTCCGTGTCGGGCCGTGTTACCTTGTCGAACTCGGCCTGGGTGCCGCCGGAGCGCGCCACCGGATCACCCTGCGAAAACCGCACCGCCTCGGCAGTAAATTGCCAGACCAGTGCAATCACCACTACCGATGCCAGCACATAGCTCGTGGCCCTGAACCAGCGATCATCACGGCTCCTGGGCAAGGCTGTCGAGAATACCGATTGCACGCCCGGTTCGGCGCCTCTGGCGTGCGCCAGGTGTTTGTCGATGGCACCGGCGGGCATTCCCAGGTAGCGGGCGTAATTTCGAATGTAGCCTTTGAGGTAAACCTGTGGAATGTGGCCGGTTTCACCAGACTCGATGGCTGAGAGGTGATCTTCGCGGATGCGCGCTTCGCGGGCCACCTGCTCCAGGCTTATGCCCGCCTGCTGCCGTCGATGGCGGAGAACATCGCCGGGCCCGGTGGGGATGAGTTCACTCTGCGATTCTGTATTCACGTCCTGTTTCTCATTTTTGCCGCTTCTGCTGAACCCGGGAACTGGTCCATCAGGTTCTCCCGGTATCGGCTGGCTGATTTTTCATCCCCTAATTCACTCTCTATCAGGTAGCCAAGGTACAGGCTCTCGGAGTTGACCGGTCCGACCGCTTCAAACCTCTGCAAAAACGCCCTGGCCCGCAGGAAATCCTGTTTGCGGTAACTCACCTGGGCCAGCGGCAACAGTGCTGGCGCATATTTTTGATCGTATTCAAGGGATTGTCGCAAATATCTCTCAGCTTTGTCCAGATCGTTATCATTCAGGGCACATAGCCCGGCGTTGCCGGCAGCAACATACTTGGTGGTGTAGAACGGGTCTTTCAAAGCTTTCTGGAAATGCCTGTCGGCATCATTGTGCTTGCCCTGCCCGCAGAGATACACGGCATAATTGTTGTTGACCTCGCCACCATCCTCGTCATACCGAACCGCCAGCTTGTACTCCTCGCCTGCCTTGGCCGTTTCTCCGATGGTCTCGTAAAGAACGCCCAGCAGGGTATGCGCCGGGGCGTAGCTGTTGTCGAAAGCCACGGCGCGCTTGAGCTTTTCCAGGGCGATTTCATACTGCTTTCGATCCATGTATTGCCGTCCCAGCGCCGCATTGGTTTCGGCAGCCTTGCGGCCTTCCGATTTCTCGCCGGTTTTGGTTTCGCCCGTGGAGGTGCAGGCTGCCAGCCAGCACCCAAGCCACACTACCAGCAAAAAATGAAGAAAAGATTTCATCAGGCGCTTTCCCTCAATTCCCTCAGCCGCTCACTTCTGCGGGTGCGATCCTTGACCTGCCCCGCCAACTGGCCGCAAGCGGCGTCGATGTCATCGCCGCGGGTTTTGCGCACCGTGGCAATCAGACCTCCGGCCATGACGATTTCCTGGAAGGCCCTGATCCGCTCCGGCGGTGAACAACGATAAATGGTGCCCGGAAACGGGTTGAACGGAATCAGGTTGAGCTTGCTGGGAATACGGCGCAGCAACTTGACCAGTTGGCGGGCGTGTTCCGGCTGGTCGTTCACACCATCCATCAGGGTATATTCAAAAGTAACCGACCGCTTGTGCTTTTCAGACACAAACCGGGCGCAGGCTGCCATCAGCTCCTTGATCGGATATTTGCGGTTAAGCGGCACCAGCGTTTCACGCAGGGCATCATCCGGCGCATGCAGGGACACCGCCAGCGCAACGTCGATGGACTCCCGCAGCAGGTCAATGCCTGGCACCAGCCCGGCAGTGGACAGCGTCACGCGCTTGGCCGCCAGGCCAAAACCCAGGTCATCGCGCAGCAGTGACAAGGCCGGCAGCACCGCATCGAAATTCAACAACGGCTCGCCCATGCCCATGAGCACCACATTGGTGATTTGCCTCTTGCCATTCCGCTCATGCCCCAGGGCCTGCGCCGCGCGCCAGACCTGGCCGATGATTTCACTGGTGGTGAGATTGCGATTGAAGCCCTGGGCACCGGTTGAGCAGAAAGTACAGTTCAGCGCGCAGCCTACCTGGGAGGAAATGCACAAAGTGCCCCGCTTCGGCTCCGGAATGAATACGGTTTCGATGGCATTTCCCGCGCCGGAACCCATCAACCACTTTACCGTACCGTCAACCGAGTTTTTCTCCGTCAACACCGGAGGTGGTTGAATCACCGCAACTTCCGACAACCGTTGCCGCAATGCCACACCAAGGTTGGTCATCTGCGCGAAATCGGTCACGCCCTGGTGATAAATCCATTTGAGCACCTGTTCAGCACGGAAAGGCTTTTCGCCCAGGGACACAAAAAACTCCAGCATCCGGTACTGGTCCAGGTCCATGAGGTTGATGCGGCTCAGGGTGGCTGTCATCTCGATTGGCCCGCGGCAGGAAAACCGGTACAACTCAACGTGAGTTGATATCCGCGGGGCTGAAGAAATGCGCGATTTCGGCTTTGGCGGTTTCCGGGCCATCCGAACCGTGCACTGCGTTGGCATCGATGCTTTCGGCAAAGTCCGCCCTTATGGTTCCCGGTGCGGCCTCCTTGGGATTGGTGGCACCCATGAGTTCACGGTTGCGGGCAATGGCATTTTCGCCTTCCAGCACCTGGATCATCACCGGACCCGAAGTCATGAATTTCACCAGGTCATGGAAAAACGGGCGATCCTTGTGAACCGCGTAAAAGCTCTCTGCATCCTCGGTGGATAACAGCTTCATGCGAGCAGCAATGATTTTGAGCCCAGCCTGCTCAAAACGGCTGTAGATCTCTCCGATCACGTCTTTGGCGACAGCGTCGGGCTTGATGATCGAGAGGGTGCGTTCGATTGGCACTTAAAAACTCCTTACATATTATTGTATTTGAAAGAAATTCAAAACTGTTGAATTGTATACTGAAACACCGGACAAATCAGGATGATTTTACGGGGATGCCGTCCGGGGTTCAATGCAAGTGAAGAATTCTTGACCCCCGGAATGCCCGCTACTTATCATGAATGGCTGATTTTGCGGTGAAGCGGCGCCGCTCCGGCGTGCCACCATTGCGTGACCCAGGAAGCGCCTGCATCTCGGCGCGAGCACCTGGGCCGGAATCGGGCGGCAACAAACCGGCAAGGCCTTGAGGGTTATCCAGAGGACCAAAAATGGAATTCCTGTACTTCGCAGTACTGATTTTCACCCTGTTGTTGCTGGCCTATAACCGTGTTTCCCTGATGATTGCCATCGCCATCATGGTCAGCCTGACTGTGATCTGGACTGAGTTGCGCCACTTCTTTTACGTACCCAGCTGGTTCCGGTTCGCCAATGGCATCGTGGCCGTGACCCTGATGGGGTTTGCCGTCAAGCCATTGCGCCGCCTGCTCATCAGCGACCGCCTGTTCGGATGGTTCCGCAAAGTCATGCCGGCGGTATCGGACACCGAACAGGAGGCACTGGATGCCGGCACGGTCTGGTGGGACGCAGAAATCTTCTCCGGCCGGCCGCGCTGGCGGGCCCTGTTGAAAACGCCCAGGCCATCCCTGACCGAAAAGGAACAGGCATTCCTGGACGGGCCCTGTGAAGTGCTTTGCCACATGCTGGACGACTGGAAGATCTGCGATACCCACCGCAACCTGCCGGAAGAAGTCTGGAACTACATACGCGAGCAGGGCTTTTTCGGCATGATCATTCCCGAAGCCTACGGCGGCCACGGGTTTTCTGCTCAAGCCAACTCGGCCGTGGTGATGAAGCTGGCCAGCCGCAACCTGACAGCGGCCGTCACGGTTATGGTGCCGAACTCCCTGGGGCCGGGTGAGTTGCTGATCCATTACGGTACCGAAGAACAGAAAAAGCATTACCTGCCTCGCCTGGCCAGCGGTGAGGAAATCCCCTGTTTCGCCCTGACCTCGCCATCAGCCGGCTCGGATGCGGCCAGCATGAATGATACCGGCGTGGTGTGCAAAGGCATGTACCGTGGCAAAGAGGTGCTCGGCCTGCGGCTCAAGTGGAACAAGCGCTACATCACCCTGGCACCGGTGGCCACCCTGCTGGGCCTGGCGTTCAAAGCCCAGGATCCCGATGGGCTTCTGGGAGGCAAAAAGGAGCTCGGCATTACCTGTGCCCTGATTCCCACCTCCACGCCAGGCGTTACCATCGGCAACCGCCATATGCCCGTGGGCGCGGTATTCATGAATGGACCCACCCAGGGGAAGGACGTCTTCATACCCATGGACTGGATCATTGGCGGCCAGGAACGGCTGGGCCAGGGCTGGCGTATGCTGATGCAATGCCTGGCTGCCGGGCGGGCCATTTCATTGCCGGCCCTGGGCGTTGCGGGCGGCAAGATGTCTGCGCTGATGTCCGGTGCCTATGCACGCATCCGCCGCCAGTTCGGCGTGCCGATAGGTTTTTTCGAAGGCATAGAGGAACCGCTGGCAAGAATCGGTGGCCGTACCTACCGCATGGATGCAGCGCGCAAACTCACGCTGGTGGCGCTGGACCAGGGCCATCGCCCGGCGGTGCTGTCGGCAATCCTGAAATACCAGCTTACCGAGGGCAGTCGCGTTTGCATTAACGACGCCATGGACATTCACGGCGGAAAGGGCATCATCACCGGCCCGTCCAACTACCTGGCGCATGCCTACCAATCGACCCCGATCGCGATCACGGTTGAAGGCGCCAACATCCTCACGCGTTCGCTGATCATTTTTGGCCAGGGCGCCATTCGCGCCCATCCCTGGCTGCTGAAGGAAATGGAAGCCGTGCGCGACACCGGGCCCGATGCACGGCGTTCCTTTGACAAGGCCATTTTTGCGCACGCCGGCCACGTAATCAGCAACCTGGTGCGGTCACTGCTGCTGGGGCTCACGGGCGGTTGGGCCACACGCGCGCCGGTCAGCGGGCCCACTGCCTTTTACTATCGCCAGTTGACGCGCATGTGCGCCGCGTTTGCCTTCAGTTCCGACCTGGTGCTGATCACGCTGGGCGGAAAATTCAAATTCAAGGAGAAGCTGTCCGGCCGGCTTGCCGATACGCTGACGCACCTCTACCTGGGTGCTGCGGTATTGAAGAACTTCGAGGACGCGGGCCGCCCGGAAGAAGACCTGCCGCTGCTGCGCTGGGCCATGGATGACAGCCTGTACACCATCCAGGAGAGTCTCAAGGGCGTGCTGCGAAACTTTCCCCTGCCGGGCATCGGTCCGCTGGTGCGGGCCATCATTTTTCCGCTGGGTTCCAGCTTTCACCAGCCCACTGACCGCACCGGCAAGGAAGTAGCGCGCCTGCTGCTCTCGGAAAATCCCAGCCGCGACCGCCTGGCTGCCGGCGTGTATATCTCGGACGAAGATGATGCTTCAGGACGGGTTCATCATGCCTTCCACCTGGTCCTTACCTCAGCCAACGCAGAGAGCGCGGTTGGCAACGCGCTGAAGGAAAAAGTGACCTGGGAGAACTACCAGCGCCTGGTCAAGCGAGCGGTTGAAAGCGGCGTCATCACCGAAGAACAGGCCACACTGGTACGCATGGCACAACAGGCTTCACGCGCCGTGATCGAAGTGGACGATTTTCCCCGCAAGGACATCGAGGAATTTGTCGAGCCGGCATTCCGGCCGGCTGTCAACTCCGGATGAGTGCCGGCCTCGCCTCAACCGGCTGAGCGATCAACCCAGGAACTCCTGCAAAGCCTCTGCCTGTGCCAGGCCGTCTTCATAACCCAACTTCATCAAGGCCTGGCAAAATCCTGACCCGAACAATAAGTAACTTGCCAGTCGCCAGTCCCTGCCCCAGCCACCAAGGCTGCGCAACAACAACCGCACCGAACGTGGAATTTCCGCCATATGTTCGCGGGTCAGGTCGCGCAGGTCGCGGCTGGGGC
>CBFGWJ010000082.1:0-7482 GCA_965652335.1 uncultured Gammaproteobacteria bacterium
AAACAATTTCAGTGATCGCGGGCGATGGGATCGGTCCGGAAATCACCGAAGCCAGCCTGCGTGCCCTGGATGCCCTGGACTGCGGGCTGGATTATGAGTTTGTGGACGCGGGAATGTCCGCGCTGGACCGGTGCGGAGACCTGCTGCCCGAAGCCACGCTGGAATCCATCCGTCGCAACGGCATTTCGCTGAAAGGCCCGTTGACCACCCCGGTGGGCAAGGGCTTCAAGTCGGTGAACGTCAGCCTGCGTGTCACTTTTGAACTGTACGCAAACGTCCGTCCGGTCATCTCGATGCCGGGCACGCGCTCGCGCTACGAAAATGTCGACATCATCACCGTGCGCGAAAACACCGAGGGTGCGTACCTGGCCGCCGATGCCATGGTTTCCGAGGATGGCAGCAGGGCCGAATCGAAAATGGTGATCACCCGCAAGGGCTCGGAGCGCGTCACCCGCTATGCCTTTGAACTGGCGCGACGCGAGGGGCGGAAGAAAGTCACCCTGGTTCACAAAGCCAACATTCTCAAGGCCGTTTCCGGCCTGTTCCTGGATGTGGCTCGGGAAGTGGCGGGTGAGTACCCGGACATCAGGTGCGAGGAGATGATCGTCGATGCCACGTGTATGAAGCTGGTACTGGACCCACACCAGTTCGACGTGATTGTTACCACCAATCTCTTTGGCGACATCATTTCCGACCTGTGCGCCGGATTGATCGGAGGCCTTGGGCTGGCCCCCGGTGCCAATATCGGCAGGGAAGCCGCGATGTTTGAGGCAGTGCATGGCTCAGCGCCGGATATCGCCGGCAAGCAGGTGGCCAACCCCTGTGCGCTGATGCTGGCAGCAGCCATGATGCTGGCGCACCTGGGCCAGGTCGATAAAGCGGCGCGGCTGCGGGCCGCCATCATCGATACCATGGCCGAGGGCGACCGGGTAACCCCGGATCTCGGCGGCAGCGGAAAAACGGCTGAATTTGCCGATGCCATCATCGAACGCATCCAGGCTTCCGCCTGATCGGTGAGCGATTGGAGGACAATAGCGGGTTTTGGCCGCGGCGACGCAGGATTTTTGCGTATTGTTGCGTGCGGGCAACTGCCGGTTTTTCGCGCCGTCTGCCAGCGCCGAATCCAGCCCATTTTGGATCCTGGCTTATCCGGGCCAAGTCTTTTGCAAATCAGTAACTTGTGAAATCGATGCGGTACCCTGCTGAAAACCCCTCAACCGTCGGGTTCACGACGTTGACAGAGTGTTGTATTCCTGCCATATTTCGTTTCTGTAGCGCGATTTACGAAGAGGAGTTCGTTTGAAAGTCCGTTCCAGGCTCGCCAGGTCGATACTTTTCGCCCTGGGCATGGCGCCAGCAGTGGCGAGTGCCCAGGCAGGCGGAATGGGCATCGGCTTGCCTGCGGTCAGCTTCGCGGCGGGTGGAACCGGCCTGACTTCCTTCTATGTTCTCGGTTTTGAACTGGGCCCCTGGCAGGAGTACCTGGCGCAGGAACTGACTCCCAGCTACCTCCTGCCGGAAGATGTTGACCCGGTTCGCGTCAGCTGGCTGCGCAATACCGACGCCTGGCTGTTGCCCGATTTCGCGGCCGGCCTGGAGCAGGAATCCAATACCTATTTCTACCTGAATTTCGAAACCCAGCGGGACATGAGCTGGCCCGGAACGAATTCCCTGGACTACGAGCCCGGTTTCAGCACCTCGTTGTTTGAGCGGCAGTATTTCGCTCCCGGTTTCGAGCAGCACCTGAATGACAACAGCGTACTGGGCGTGGCTGCGGTAATTGCCTACCAGCGTTTCAGTACCGCCAGCCTGGGCATGGTTTCCGCCACCACGCCGGAAAACCTGTGGATGTCATCCAATGTTTACCGGCCGTATGAAGAATCCGGCTATGGCACCGGTGTGCGCCTGGCCTTGCGGCAGGAAATTGTCGATGGCCTGGCGTTTGAAACGGGCTTCCAGTCGCGCATCGACATGGAGGAATTTGCCCAGTATCGCGGTGTTTATTCCAATCCGGCCGATCTTGATATCCCGGCCCGCGCCAGCGTCGGCCTGGCCTTGCAGGCCAGTGAACGCTCCTGGGTCAACGTGGCGGTTGAAAGGGTGATGTACAGCGACATCAATGCCTTCCCCAGCCGCTACCTGCCGAACCGTTTCCTGGCTTTGCTGGGTGATTCCACCAGCCCCAGCTTTGAATGGGAAGACCTGACGGTGTATTCCGTGGGCTATGCGTGGTCGGATGGCGACAAGCATGAATGGCGCATCGATTTCCATACCCGGCAGCAGCCATCTCCCACTTCGGTATTGCTCAGCAAGGCACTGGAAAGTGACCTCGCCGATCATGCCATGACCCTGGGATATGCGCTCTCCACTTCACCCAACAGCCGCCTGAACCTGAACGCAGCCTATGCCCCCTCGGAGTATGCTTTTGGTGGCAGCGTGCTGGGAGTTACCACCGAAAACCTGGATCAACGCTTCGAACTTGAAGCGCTCTGGACACTCTACTACTGACCATCATTCCAGCCTTTAAAAGCCGGCAATGGCTGGAAAAAGGTGACTCTTCAAATGTATGTTGGCTGCCAGGCCAGGCGCTTTCATCAGTCGCGCCAGAGCCGCAGGTGAACAGGATCGTCTCGTGGAACTGCTGAAAAACTGGTTCAAACGCTACTTCAGTGATCCCCAGGTGGTCATCCTCGGGGTTGTCCTGCTGATCGGCTTGTTCATTGTGATTGGCCTGGGCAAATGGCTTGCGCCGATGTTCACCGCAATCATCTTCGCCTACCTGCTGGAATCACTGGTGATCCGCCTGCAGCGAATCGGCTTGCCGCGCCTGCCGGCGGTAATCGTGGTGTTCCTGGGTTTCATGGCGCTTCTGGTATTCCTGCTGGTGGTGGTTATTCCGCGGATTTCCCGCCAGCTCACCCAGTTGGCGCAACAATTACCGGATTACCTTGCCAGGGGACAAGTCGTATTGACTGACCTGCCGGCCCGTTATCCGCGCCTGATCAGTGACGAACAGGTCCAGGCCATTACTGCTGCGATCAGCCAGGAACTGGGCGCCGCCGGCCAGCAGATTCTCAGCTGGTCGCTGGCTTCATTGCCGGTATTGCTGGGCCTGGCTGTTTTCCTGGTGCTGGTGCCGGTGCTGGTATTTTTCCTGATGAAAGACAAGGACCAGATCATCCAGTGGTTCGTGAGTTTTCTCCCCCACGACCGCAGCCTGGTCAATACCGTCTGGGTGGAAGCCGAAACGCAAATTGCCAACTATGTGCGGGGCAAGGTGCTGGAGATTTTCATCGTCGGGGCTGTCACGTACGTCACCTTCATCCTGCTGGACCTGCAATACGCGGCGCTGCTCGCAGCCCTGACCGGGTTCTCGGTACTGATACCCTATATCGGCGCCGCGGTGGTGACACTGCCGATCGCGCTGGTGGCCTGGTTCCAGTTCGGCTGGGGGATCGAGTTTGTCCAGATTTTGATCGCCTACGGCATCATCCAGGCGCTGGACGGCAATGTATTGGTACCGCTGTTGTTTTCCGAGGTGGTCAACCTGCATCCGGTAGCGATCATCCTGGCCATCCTGGTGTTTGGCGGGCTGTGGGGCTTCTGGGGGATTTTCTTCGCCATACCGCTGGCAACTCTGGTGCAGGCCGTGTTGCGCGCCTGGCCGCGCCATCATCACAAACCCGATGCCGCAGAGGCAGTTGAGGATTCGCCCGCAGCCAACGGGCCATAGCCCAAACCGCGAAACTGGGGTAACGACCCGGTTACAGCGCTTCTGAAGCGAAGTCCGCCAGGCGCGAGCGTTCGCCGCGCCGCAGGGTGATATGCCCGGCGTGGGCCCAGTTCTTGAACCGGTCCACCGCGAACGTCAGGCCTGATGTGGTTTCAGTCAGGTAAGGCGTATCGATCTGCTCCACGTTGCCCAGGCAAACCACCTTGGTGCCGGGGCCGGCGCGGGTAACCAGGGCCTTCATCTGCTTGGGCGTGATGTTCTGCGCTTCATCGATGATCAGGTACCGGTTCAGGAACGTGCGCCCGCGCATGAAGCTCAGTGAGCGGATTTTGACCCGGCTGGACAGCAGGTCATTGGTGGCGGCGCGGCCCCATTCGCCGCCTTCCTGCTGGCCTGTCAGCACCTCCAGGTTATCGGTCAGGGCGCCCATCCAGGGTGTCATTTTTTCTTCTTCAGTGCCCGGCAGGAAGCCGATTTCCTCGCCGATGGAAACCGTGGCTCGGGTCACGATGATCTCGGAGTAGCGCTTTTCGTCCATGGTCTGGGCCAGGCCGGCCGCCAGGGCCAGCAGGGTCTTGCCCGTCCCCGCAGTGCCCATCAGCGTTACGAAATCGATGTCCGGGTCCATCAGCAGGTTGAGGGCAAAATTCTGCTCGCGGTTGCGGGCATGAATGCCCCAGACGCTCTTGTTGCCGGTGTAGTAATCGTCCACCAGCCTGAGCTTGGCGCTGTTGTCAGTGACATCCTTGATGATGGCCTCCACGCCACCGCCGTCGCCATTTTCCCCGCCTATGGTCATGCACTGGTTGGGGTACCAGTCATTGCCCACCAGGGGCTCCAGCTTGTACCAGGTGCGGCCGCCTTCGCTCCAGGACTCGAGATCGGGGTAGGACTCCCACAGGTCCGCGCTGTCATTGCGCAAGCCGCGGTAGAGCAGGGCGAGATCATCCAGCGCGCGGTCATTGTAATAATCCTCGGCGGGTACCCCCAGGATGGCCGCCTTGATGCGCAGGTTGATGTCCTTGGATACCAGGATCACGCGCCTTGACTGGTCGGCGCTCTGCAGCGCCAGCGCTGTGCTGAGGATTTCGTTGTCGGCGAACGAGCCGTCCCGCAGCAGGCTGGAATGGCTTTCCGGCATGCTGGTCTGGAAAAACAGCTTGCCGTTGCTGCGTGACAGTTCCAGCCCGTCCGGCACGATCAGGTCCAGGCCTTCACGAAGGTTGCTGATGTCTTGCTGCTGCATCATCTCGCCGATGAAGCGGCTGACCTGGCGCACATTGCGCGCCACTTCCGACAGGCCTTTCTTGGCGTTGTCCAGTTCCTCCAGCACCATCATGGGAATGAACAGGTCGTGTTCTTCAAACCGGAACAGCGCCGTTGGATCATGCATCAACACATTGGTGTCGAGTATGTACAGGCACTTTTCACTTCCCATGCGCTTGGGCTCCTTCAGCTCGGTGATGCAAACGGGTTCGGCAATCAATGACGATCCGCCGTGTGAGTGGCTTCGGAAATGTGGGCAGCAAGAACGTGGTGAACAGGATCAGAGTTCCCTGGCAGCAGCGAGCACTTCCTGTACATGGCCTTTGACCTTGACCTTGCGCCACTCGCGGCGCAAGACGCCTTTGCCGTCGATCAGGAAAGTACTGCGTTCGATGCCCATCACCTTGCGGCCATACATGTTCTTTTCCCGGATGACATCGAATTGCCGGCATAGCGTTTCATCGGCATCGGATAAAAGGTCAAAAGGAAAGGACTGCTTCTGGCAGAAGCCTTCATGCATGCGCACGCTGTCCCGAGAAACGCCCAGGATCTCGGTGTTGGCCTTTTTGAAGTCGGCGTAAGCGTCGCGGAAGTCCTGGCCTTCCAGGGTGCAGCCTGGCGTGTTGTCCTTGGGGTAAAAATACAGAACGAGGTTTTTGCCTTGGAAGTCCTTCAGCGACAGGGATTTGTCGCCAGTGGCGGGAAGTGCGAAGTTTGCAACCTTGCGATTCAGGCTTGTCATTGATCTCCGGTATCCGGCAGTTGAGAAACGGTTCAGTGTCAGAATTCAGAACTTGGGGCAGCATACTTGTCAGTGGGGGGAGCCGCAAGTACCATGCAGCCGTTTAGCCAGCCACGGAAATTCCATGTTCAAAGGCAGTATCGTTGCGCTCGTCACACCGTTTGAAAGTTCGGGTGAAATTGATTTCCGTGCCCTGCAGAAATTACTGACCCTGCACCTGGATGCCGGCACGGATGGATTCGTGATCGCGGGCTCGACGGGCGAATCCATCAACTTGCATGCCGGGGAAGTTGCCGCCCTGCTGGATGCCGCGGTCGGTCACGTAGCCGGACAAGTGCCGGTACTGGCGGGCACCGGCAATGCCTCGACCGAACGCGCGATAGCCGCCACCCAATTGGCGGAATCCCTGGGCGCATCCGGGGCGCTGGTGGTCACACCCTGTTACAACCGCCCTCCGCAACGGGGCCTGCTGGCGCATTTCAGGTCGGTTGCGGACAGTTCCGGGTTGCCCATCGTGCTGTACAACGTGCCGAGCCGCACCGGCGTTGACCTGCTGCCGGAAACGGTCCGCGAACTGGCCGGGCACTCCAATATCGTCGCTATCAAGGAGGCCGTGGGCAGTGTGGAACGCAACCAGCAACTGCTGGAATTCTGCAATGATGATTTCTGCCTCCTCAGTGGCGATGACCCGACCTGCCTGCGGGTCATGGAAATGGGTGCGAAAGGTGTTATTTCAGTCTCCGCCAACATTGCACCCCGGCAATTCAAGCAGTTATGCCAGGCTGTGGACAAAGGGGATTTGGTACTTGCCCGCCAGATCGACCGGGAGCTGGAAGAACTCAATGCCGTAACCGCACTGGAATCCAATCCCATTCCGGTAAAATGGGCATTGCACGAGATGGGCCTGTGCGGGCCTGGCCTCAGGCTGCCCCTGGTCGAGCTCAGCCCACAGCACCACGCTGCGGTGCGGCAATGCCTGTCCAAACTGGGTGTGCTTGGCGATCACTGATACGGCATAATAGCGCGTTGCCAGGCGGGAAACGTTACTCAAGCGCGCCCCGATTCCAGAACCCGAGAGATTTGCGATGAATTCTTCTGTAACTGCCCACCTGAAAGCGATGCCCTGGAAAACCTGTTTCCTGGTCGTGCTGGTGATGATGTTCACCGTTTCCTGTGGCATGTTCGGCATCGGCAAGAAAAAGAAGGAAAAAGAGCCGACCTATTACGCGGCCAGGGAAGTGCCGGCACTGACCATACCTGAAGGCTATGACCGTCCCAGCAACACCAACGCGCTGATGATCCAGACACCCCCGGCACCTTTACCCAGCCAGGAATTGAAGGCGGTTCCGCCCAGGGTGACCAGCCAATCGGAAAACAAGGACGAAAATGCCTCGGTACGTTGGGGCAATGAAGGCATTTACCTCCTGGTTCAGGACACGCAAAGCAGTGTCAACCGCCGTCTCAGCCATGCAGCCAAACGCAGTGGCATGACTTATCGCGAGGAACCGTCCAACAACAGCATGGTGGTTCGTTATGTTCATGTCCGCACCAAAAACCCGGATGAAGGGTGGTTCAGCAAACTGGCTTTCTGGCGCGATGACGGTCCGGACTACAGTGGCGAATACCTGATTACCACCGAAGCGGATGGAGAAAACACCCGCATTTACGTGCGCAACGCCGATGGCTCGGATGCCGACCAGAGCGCGGCTGAATACCTGCTGGTAAAACTGGACGAACGGCT
>CBFGWJ010000083.1:0-7457 GCA_965652335.1 uncultured Gammaproteobacteria bacterium
GCCTGCAGGTAAGGGTCAATGAGGTCGGGAATGAACTGCGGGTTCAGCCCGGCAATTTCCTCAAATGCCGCCAGAGCGGTTTCGTAGTCTTTCTCTCCCGCCGCGATGTCGGCCCAGATCAGCCGGCTGCGTATGCTTTGAGGATCATGCCGGCGCGCCTGGCGAAGATGTTTCCTGGCCGTTTCTATTTCACCGCCAGCCAAGGCCTTCACGGCCAGTTCACAGCAGAACTGCGCCATCATGCCGCCGTAATGTGCGCCGTCGACCTGCTCAAGACGCTCCGCCTGAAGCAAAGCTTTCTGCCAGTCCTTTTCCTGCTGGTAGATATCCAGCAGGTTCCGCAATGCCAACGGCGTCTGGGCGTCACGCTCGATCAGTTCCGAAAACAACAGCTCGGCACGGTCAAGCAGGCCCGCCCGCATGTAGTCTTCGCCCAACTCCAACAGGGCCTGGGTGCGCTGTTCCGGCCGCAAGTCGGATTTCGCGATGATGTTCTGGTGAAAGCGGATGGCCCGGTCCACCTCGCCGCGGCGTCGAAACAGGTTGCCCAGCGCAAGGTGGGTTTCAACCGTATCCTGGTTCACTTCCGCCAACTCAAGAAAGACCTGGATCGCCTTGTCGGGTTGCTCGTTGAGCAGGTAGTTCAACCCCTGGAAATACTGGTCGTTGAAACTGCGATTTTTCTTGCGGGTGAGCGAACGGTCATAGTTCTTGGCCAGCCACCAGCCGAAATAAACCGCTATCGGCAGCAACAACCACAACAACCAATCAAGCATTTCCGGTATCCGTCATGCTTGCCTCAACCGGCGACCTGGAGGCCAGCTGCTTTTCCGCCTTGCGCAACCGCATTCTCAGCGGCCAGATGGAAAACAGGCTGGCAAGCAATAATCCCACAAGGACGCCCAGCACCAGCACGCAAATCAGGGTCAACCCCAGCGGCCAGGCAAGCTGGAACCACAGCAGGTCAACATTCACGATTGCGGGATTAAGGGCGCCAGTTACTATGCCCAGGACGATGGCAAACAGCACCACGAGCACAAATCCGATTCGAAACACGATCAACTCCAGGCCTCAAGGCGGGCATTCCATTATGCTTGGCCCGGATGGCAGTACCTGTCAACCAGGCATGTGAGTGACCGGGTAATGATAACCCGGCTGGAATTATTCGTCGTTGGATGGTGAGGTCAGGTCGACCCGCTCGCGCAACATTTTTCCCGGTTTGAAGTGTGGAACGTGTTTGCCGGGCAAAGCTACGGCTTCACCGGTTTTGGGGTTGCGCCCCATGCGCGGCGCACGGAAGTGCAGGGAAAAACTGCCAAAGCCACGAATTTCGATTCGATCACCGCCGGACAGCGCGGCACTCATTTGTTCCAGAATGGATTTGACGGCCAGTTCTACGTCCAGGTGGGCCAGGTGTCGTTGGTTCGCAGAAAGCCTGTCGATCAGTTCTGACTTGGTCATGTAGAGATTTCCTTGTCCCTCGATTTACAGCATCAGATTTTCTTATTGGTGGGAACGAATCCAGCGGGAGCCGGCAAGAAGCCGGCTCCCGAGGGAATCAGGGCTGTTCCTGGTCCTGGTCCAACTGCTCCTTGAGCAGGTCTCCCAGAGAGGTGGTGCCACTGGCTGCATTGCTGGACTGGTATTCTTCCAGCGCTTCCGCCAGCTCGGCATCATCCTTGGCGCGGATCGACAGGCTCAGCGTGCGGCTCTTGCGGTCAATGCTGATGAATTTGGCTTCCACTTCATCACCTACTGAGAGTTCCTTGCTGGCGTCTTCCACCCGCTCCTTGCGGATTTCCGAAGCACGCAAGTAACCATCGACGCCTTCACCCAGTTCGATGACTGCGCCCTTTGCGTCGACTTCTTTCACCTTGCCTTTCACCAGCGAACCACGCGGATGTTCAGCCATGTAAGTGGCAAACGGGTCCTGGTCCAGCTGCTTGATGCCCAGCGAGATGCGCTCACGTTCGGGGTCAACCGCCAGCACCACGGCTTCCAGCTCTTCACCTTTGCGGTAATTGCGCACGGCTTCTTCGCCCACGTCGTGCCAGGAAATGTCTGACAAATGCACCAGACCGTCGATACCACCGTCAAGGCCGATGAAGATACCGAAATCGGTAATGGACTTGATGGCGCCGGAAACCTTGTCACCCTTGTTGTGGGTAGCAGCGAAAGTTTCCCAGGGATTGGCCTGGCACTGCTTCATGCCGAGTGAAATGCGGCGGCGTTCCTCATCGATGTCCAGCACCATGACTTCCACTTCGTCACCGGTATGAACCACCTTGGCCGGATTGACGTTCTTGTTGGTCCAGTCCATTTCAGATACGTGAACCAGGCCTTCAACACCATCTTCGATTTCAACAAAACAACCGTAATCGGTGATATTGGAAACCACACCAAACAGGCGCGCACCCACCGGATAGCGGCGAGCCAGGTCGGACCAGGGATCATCACCCAACTGCTTCAGGCCGAGGGACACACGATTGCGCTCACGATCGAAACGCAGCACGCGAACTTCAAGTTCATCAGCAACGTTGACCACTTCGGAAGGATGACGTACGCGTTTCCAGGCCATGTCGGTGATGTGCAGCAGGCCATCGATACCGCCCAGGTCCAGGAAGGCACCGTAGTCGGTCAGGTTCTTCACCACACCCTTGACGATCACGCCTTCTTCCAGGCGGTCCAGCAGGGCTTCGCGTTCTGCGCTGAATTCTTTCTCAACCACGGCGCGGCGGGAAACCACAATATTGTTGCGCTTGCGATCCAGCTTGATGATCTTGAACTCCAGATCCTTGCCTTCGAGATAGGTCGGGTCACGCACCGGGCGCACATCGACCAGGGACCCGGGCAGGAAGGCGCGGATGTCCTCGATGTCGACGGTGAAACCACCCTTGACCTTGCCACTGATCTTGCCTTCGATGGTGGCGTCACCCTCGAATGCCTCTTCCAGCTTGTCCCACACCATGGAACGCTTGGCTTTGTCGCGAGACAGGCGGGTTTCTCCGAATCCGTCTTCCACGGCCTCCAGTGCAACCTGCACTTCATCACCGACGGCGACTTCCAGTTCACCCTTGAGGTTTCTGAACTGGACGATGGGAACCACACCTTCTGATTTGAGACCGGCGTTGACGATGACGGCGTCATCGCGGATTTCCATTACAGTGCCGGTTACGATGGAGCCCGGTTTGAGGTCTTGAATGGCCAGGCTTTGTTCAAATAATTCTGCAAAACTTTCAGTCATGTTGATATTTACTCACGGGTAAACTGCCGGGATTGACAGCCACCCACCCAAGGTTATGGGGCCTTTCGGCACCCGTTGATGTTTCCGCCAGCCGGCGGCGCCAAATATTTTTTACCAGGTAAATCAGCTATTTGCCTGGAATTCCTTCCATAAAGCCAAAATCTTTCCCAGCACTTCGTCAACGCTGAGCTCCGAAGAGTCAATGATGTGCGAATCAAAAGCGGGCCTGAGCGGCGCCACAGGACGGTTCTGGTCCCTGCGGTCACGCTCTTCGATCTCCCGGAAAAGGCGCGGAAGGTTAACACTTTCCCCTTTTTCTTTCAACTGCTTATAGCGTCTCCGCGCCCTTACCTCGACACTGGCGGTGAGGTAAATTTTCAGCGGAGCATCGGGAAAAATCACCGTTCCCATGTCTCGACCGTCGGCTACCAGCCCGGGATGCTGGCGAAACGCTCTTTGCCGGTCCACCAGTGCTGCCCGAACCTCCTTCAAGGCCGCCAGTCGGGAAGACAACGCGCTGACTTCCTCACTGCGCAGTTGCTGGCTGACATCCTGGCCGTTCAGCATGACTTTGATTTCGCGGTTCGTTACCGTGAAACCCGCATCGAGAGACGCGGCCAGGTGGCCCAGGCGGACCTCATCTTCAAGGGGCAATTGTTCCTGCAAAGCGGCAACTGCCACCAGGCGGTATAACGCCCCGCTGTCGAGGAGGTGCCAGCCAAGCAGTTCCGCCAAACGCAGCGATACGGTTCCCTTGCCAGACCCTCCTGGCCCGTCAATGGTAATGACAGGCGCTTGATCAGGCACTGGCTCACTCACCTGTGGACAAGATCCCGCCGGATTCGGCAATCTCTGCAACCTGCCCGCCCACCTTTTGCAGGTGAGCGACAAAGTCCGGGTAAGAGGTATTAATGTGACTGGCGCCATCTACCAGCACAGGCCCGCCGGCCACCTGCCCTGCGATGCAAAAGCTCATGGCGCAACGATGGTCGCCTTCACCATCCACTTCGCCTCCGGAAAGCCGGCTGCGATGAATATCGATGCCGTCACTGTACTCCTGCAGCCGCACGCCGAGCGTTTCCAGGCCGCGTGCCATCACCGCGATCCGGTCGCTTTCCTTGACGCGCAACTCTTCCGCGCCGCGAATGCGGGTCACCCCTTCGGCGCAAGTAGCAAGAACCATGATGATGGGAAGCTCGTCGATCAGCGACGGAATCCACTCTTCAGGTATGTCGATGCCGTTCAAGCCATCACGATACCGCACGCGGATGTCGGCGACCGGCTCCTCTCCAAAGTGCCGCGCGTTCTGCAGTTCCACATCGGCACCCATGGCCTGCATGACCCGTACGATTCCATCACGGGTTTGATTGATTCCCACATTACGCAACAGTATTTCGGAGCCAGGAACGATGGCTGCCGCCACCATGAAAAAAGCCGCTGAAGAGATATCCGCGGGCACCTGAATACTCGCGGCCTTCAACCGGCTGCCACCGCGAACACAGCAAGGCGGTTCCACTGCAACCCCGAATACCGGCAACATGCGTTCGGTATGGTCACGGCTTTTGCCGGGTTCGGTGACGCAGGTGCTGCCACTGGCATAAAGTCCGGCAAGCAAAACGCAGGACTTGATCTGGGCGCTGGCAACCGGCAACGCGTATTCGATTCCTTTCAGCCCCCGATTGCTGCTGATATGCAATGGCGCCGTGCCGTTTTCAGTCGCGGTGATTCTTGCACCCATACGAGCCAGCGGTTCCATGATGCGGCGCATCGGCCTGCGACTGAGCGAGGCGTCGCCAATCAGCACGGACTCGAATGATTGGGCCGCAAGCACCCCGGCCAGCAGGCGCATCGCCGTACCGGAATTACCCATATCCAGAGGTTGGGTCGGTTGGGAAAGGCCTTTTTCACCGGTACCCAGAACACGCACTCTGGAAGACGCCCCTTGCCCTTCCCGATACAGGGTCGCGCCCAATTGCTCGCAGGCGGCCGCAGTGGCATCCACATCAGCCGATACCAACAACCCCTCTATGTGCGACTCGCCTTGAGCCAGAGCGGCAAAAATGAGTGCGCGGTGGGAAATCGACTTGTCGCCGGGCGGCGCGAGTTCGCCCCCTAGTGCGGCAGCCTGGGTGGTGGACAGCATCATTTGGTGGTTGATTTCCTGGCAGACTTCGCAGCGGGATTACGAGGGGTTGTCCGCTGGACGGAGCGTTTGGCTTGCCCGCCTGCCAGCTTGCTGCCGGACTTTCCAGGCGGTGTATCGGTTGTGACTGCCCGCGGGTAGGAGCCCAGCACGCGGCAGAGTTTGCTGACCTGTTTCAATTCCTTCAGGGCTGCCGCAACCGGGGCATCCTGCGCATGTCCGTCCACATCCACGAAAAATACGTATTCCCATTTACCCATGCTGGAAGGCCGCGACTCGATGCGGGTCATGTTGACGGATTGCTTGTCAAAGGGCTTCAGCAGGCTGAACAGCAGGCCGGGACCATTGTGTCCAGCCAGCAGCAATGTCGTCTTGTCACGGCCGGATGGCGCCAGCAAATGTCGCCCCACCACCAGGAAACGCGTGGTGTTGTCCGGACGGTCTTCGATGTTGGCAAACAGAATGGGAACACTGTAAACCTCGGCAGCGGATCGCCCTGCTATCGCTGCCGCTTCAGGCGCGTTCCGGACGCGCCTGGCCGCTTCAGCATTGCTGCCCACCGCAATCAGCTCCGCGTCCGGCAGGTGCGCGCGTATCCATGCCTTGCACTGCGACAGTGATTGTTCATGCGAATAAATGCGCTCAATCAGGTTCAGATTGCGCGCGTGGGTCAGAAGGTTCTGGTGGATGCGCAGCTCGATTTCACCACAGATGTGCAGGTCCGAACTCAGGAACATGTCAAGAGTATGGCTGACAATTCCCTGGGAGGAATTCTCCACCGGAATGACTCCGAAATCGGCTTCGGAACTCTGCACCTGCTCAAACACGCCCTCGATGCTGGGGTGACTCAGTGCCAGTACCGAGTGACCGAAATGCCGGTTTACCGCCTGCTGCGTGAAAGTCCCTTCCGGGCCCAGGTAGGCCACTTTCAGGGGCTCCTGCTGCGCCAGGCAGGCCGACATGATTTCCCTGAACAGGCGCACCATTTCGGCATCACTCAGGGGCCCCTGGTTGCGCTGGATCACATTACGCAGCACCTGCGCTTCCCGCTCCGGCCGGTAGTAATCCACCGCATGAGTGAATTCGCCCTTGCTGGCGCGCACGCGAAATGCCAGGCGGGCGCGGGCGCTGATCAATTCCTGGATTTGCCGGTCCAACTGGTCGATTTCGTGACGCACCGACTCGAGCTGTTGCTGGCCTTCTGTTGCTTTTTTGCTTGGCTTCTTGCTTGGCATGAAAAATTCTGGCCCGGCCATTGGAAACGAACTGGTGATTGTAAAGCAAGGCTCAAGCTGCCGCCCAGCGACTTTTTTCCAGCGTCTTTCTTCGGGTCATTGTTGTTGCTCCATCACTGTGTTGACGCCACAGTCAGGCGGGGTTCCCAACAGCACATGCACATCGGTTGCCTCTGCTCCGGAAACACGGGCCTTGTCCACGCGCAATTCCACGGCCAGGTCGAATGGCAACGGGTTCCCGGCATCCGGTGGGCTTCCACTGTCCGTCGCCAGGCTTTGGGGAAGCAGGCTTTGAAGCCTGTCCAGGTCAAGCTCGGCTGAGTGCAACTGCGCCTGCAGCCGAACTCTCTCATCCAGACTCAGGCATCCCTGCCCTGCCAGGTGCTGGCCGTCGAGCACCAACTGCACAGGCTGAAAGCGCCACAGGCCGGCGTCTTCGCGAAACGCGATTCCCACGGTGATGCTGCGTTGATCCATTGACTGCAGCTTTGCCGCGAGGTCGCCCTGCATTGGGGGCCTGGTCGCAGCGGTGAGTTCCACCCGGCTGGAGTATCCAGCCAGGTTGCCCTTGATCACGCCGCCAATCTCGCCGGAGCCTTGCGACCATGTCAGTTTTCCGGAACCCACCGGCACAGCCTGCCCGCTGATTCGAACCGATGCGGCATCGATGTCCAGCGCCACGCTCAACGGTTCAGGAACAAGCTGCACCTGGCCTTGCACCTCAATGAGGCTGGTCGAGGCCTGGTCATTGGGCAGGGACAAGCCCATGCTCACGGAGGACAGCCTTCCGCTGGCGAAGTCATCAAGCTGCATGTGGTCTATCGTCAGCAAGTCG
>CBFGWJ010000084.1:0-7452 GCA_965652335.1 uncultured Gammaproteobacteria bacterium
ATTACTTCCAGGCCGAGCTCTACGGCGGTATAGCAGTTGGCCACGCTCTGGGCTTCCACACCCTGGGCGGCATCCACCACCAGCAGGGCGCCTTCACAGGCCGCCAGGGAACGCGAAACTTCGTAGGAAAAGTCCACATGGCCTGGAGTGTCGATCAGGTTGAGCTGGTAGGTGTGGCCATCTTTTGAGGGAAACTGCAGCGTGACGCTCTGCGCCTTGATGGTGATGCCGCGCTCGCGTTCCAGTTCCATCGAGTCCAGCACCTGCGCTGCCATCTCCCGGTCGCTCAGGCCTCCACACAGCTGGATGAAGCGATCCGCCAGGGTGGACTTGCCATGATCAACATGGGCAATGATGGAAAAATTGCGAATGAATTGCTGCTTCATCTGGACACTGGAATAAGCTGGCGGCATACAGGAAAAGGCCACCCGGGCCCAGGTTCCGCCTGAGCCGGGTGGCCAGAATTCCGACCAAGATTTACGTTGCGCGGATTATAGCCTACTCATCGCCATCCGGGGTGAAGGCAATGAACGTGGTGGTACCGCCACGCATCACGCGCAATGCCACGGCTTTATCGGCGGGAAGGTCATCCACCACCTTTTCAAATTCATCCACATCCGCTATCGCACGGCTGTTGACAGCCAGCACCAGGTCGCCCGGGCGCAAGCCGGCGCGGTAAGCCGCATCACCAATGACCCGCGTTACCAGCACACCGCCCTCGGGATTGCCCAGTTCGCGCCGCTGCTCGGCGGTCAGGGACTCGACCTCCAGCCCCAGCTTGTTGCTGCTGGCTTCTGCCGAGGCCGATGCCGTTCCGGTTTCGTCTTCACTGCCCGGCAGGGCATCGAGCGTGGCCTCGAAAGTCCTTTTCTTGCCTTCACGGCTGACCAGCACCTTCACTTTCGTGCCGGGCGGGTTTGAACCCACCAGTGGAGGCAGGTCGCTCCACACTTCCACGGTCTTGCCATCCAGTTCGAGAATCACGTCGCCAGGCTTGATACCTGCCTTGTCAGCGGCGCCATCGGGTGTGACATCGCTCACCAGCGCACCTGCCGAACGTTCCAGGTTCAGGGCTTCCGCCAGTTCCCGCGTCACAGCGCCGACCACCACACCCAGCAGGCCGCGTGAAACCTTGCCGTGCTCGCGCAGCTGGCGCACGGTTTCCACCGCGGTTTCAACCGGAATGGCGAAGGAAAGGCCGATATATCCACCGCTGCCGCCGCTGAGAATCCACGAATTGATGCCGACCACCTCGCCATCCATGTTCAGCAACGGACCGCCGGAATTCCCGGGGTTGATCGCCACGTCGGTCTGGATAAAGGGCACATACTGCTGCGCACCGGTGCTGCGGCCCATCGCGCTGACGATGCCCGCGGTTACGGTCTGCTCAAAATTGAACGGCGAACCGATGGCCACCACCCAGGCGCCCTGCTTGAGTTCCTCGGTATGGCCCAACTTCACGGTCGGCAGATTGGTGGCGTCTATTTTCAACAGCGCGATATCGCTCTGCTGGTCGCTGCCGATCAGCTCCGCCTCAAACTCCCGGCGGTCCGCCAGGCGCACGATGATCTGGTCAGCGCCATCCACCACATGGTGGTTGGTGATGATGTAACCGTCGCTTTCAAAGATGAAGCCCGAGCCCAGGCCGCGACGATCGGGTTCCGGCGCATTCGGATCCCCCTGCGGGCCGAAAAAGCGGCGGAAGAATTCAGGCACTTCCTGGTCGTCAAATGGGGTCTGTGTGCGGTCTCCCTGGCCCGGTTGCACCCGGTTGCCGAACTGGGTGACCTGGATGTTGACTACCGCCGGCCCGGCTTTTTCAACCAGTCCGGTAAAGTCCGGCAATCCGCTGACCGCGGCTCCGGCGTTCAGCGCGAGGCCGCCAAACAGGAGTGCGCTCAAAAGAATCAGAATTCTGCGGGTCATGGCAATTCCTCTTGATTGTATCGTGGTGATCAGCTCATCAGCGCGCAGGCTTTTGGCAATATTGTTGCAGTGCCGGGTCGGCTTTCGCCTGCAGGCAGTGCAGCAGCTGCACCTGTTGGTTGAGCATCACACTGTCACCGCCGGTCTTTCGGAAAGGTAAGGTCGACGCGAACAAAATCAATGCCCCCAGCAAAGCCAGCAAGTCCTGGGCAAGGCCCTGCAGCGACAGAACCAGGGCAAGGTTGTGCCCGGCAACTGCGCCGGCCAGACCCGCCAGCAGGGGCAACAGGTACAGGCGCGCCAGCAATGACATGAACAGTGACTCGGGAATCCCCACCATCACGAGCTGCCCCGGCACCAGCCCCTTGATGGCCCCTTCCGTCACATCCAGCTGCAGGCTGACAGGCTCGCGCCGGACCAGGCGCCCGAAGATACCGGCGCCGCAGCCGCGGCCCGCATCACAGGCGGGACAGCCGGATACCGACGCCATGGTAATGGTGGCCTTGCCTGAAGCTACCTGGGTCACCCTGGCTTGCTGTTCAATCATCTGGTTTCCCGGCATGCGGCATTGGAGTGCGGGTGATCCACGGCCTCAGGGTTGGCTGGCGCTCACCGACTCGGCAATTCGGCGAACGGTGATTGCCGGCACATCGCCCACAGCAGTGATCAGGAAATCACCGGCCTGGCGGCTGAAAATGTGGCTGGTGCCCAATTCACGCAGGCCAAGCCCTGCCCCGGCCGAGTGTTCCATCGGCTCGACGTACAGCGACACGGAAGCCAGCCCGTCACTGTAGACCTGGTGCTGGAAGTCATGCTGCGGCCCTTCCGCCGGAGTGCGGTTGGCCGTCATGCGAAATCCCGGTGGCAACCACTGCGCCTGCCACGGGGCAACTGAACTGACAGGCTTGGCCGGTGCAACCGGCAACCCTGAATTCACCAGGTTACGGTCGGACGGTGTGTTCCTGAGTTCATTCCGGTCTACTTCCGAACCCATTTTCAATTCGGTAAATACCAGCTTGGCCAGCGCTTCACCGTGCGGATCATTCAACTGCCACTGCAACAACAGGCCCGACCCGGCTTCCAGCCAGAGGCTGTAGCCATAGCGGAAGCTGTCGGCCGCTATGATGTCCAGGCGCTGGGCAATGCGCTCTGCTATACGCTTGCGATCGCGCAATTTCAATTCGTAGTGCGCCGACTGCGCCTGCAACCCGCGAACGGACTGATCCAGGAACATCGGCCAATTGACGATGGGGTCTGAAAGCACCGCGCCGTCATCGCCGGCAATCCACTTGACTCCCGACTCATCCCGAACCACTTCACGCCGTGGCCCGGATACAGAAGCCAGGCGCTCGCGGGTACCGTTTTCGTCCATCACGTGGGTGATGCGCATGGTTTCCATGCGCTGGCCGGAAATGTAGATGAAAGTGCCCTGGTAGGTCATCTGGCTCATGGCCGCGCCCATCCGCTGCAGCCACTCCTGCGGATCATCACCGGCCACGCTCAACAGCGGAGAGGCCAGCAGGACCAGCGCAGCACAGTGAACCAGGACTTTCATGGAAGGTTTATTCGGATTCCTGGCTCGCGGACAAAGCGCCGGTTTCCTCATCCGTTGCAGCAAGGCTGCTGGTGACAACGATGGGCACCAGGGCCACAAACCCCTGGCCGCCACCATCGCCGGTCAGCTGGTAATGCCGCAGCAGGTAGGCTTTGGCTTTTTCATCCTGCCGGGCCTCATCGCCCGAGAGGTTGACCGGCTGTGATGCCGGAACAATGCCACCGATATTGGGGCTGACAAACGGTTCAGCCTGCACGGCCACGGCCGGGGCAATCGCCTCAGCCCCGGGAACGCCCCCGGGGCCGGACTGCTGGCCCGGACCGACGGTCCACACCGCCACCAGCGCCACTGAGGCGGCGATGGCGGCGCCGGCAAATGGCTTGATCCAGGCCAGGTGCCGCGCGGGAGCCGGTTGCTGCGCATCTTCGAGGTCTATGGCCTGTCGCACCCGGCTGCACAGGTCGGCATGCACCAGTTGCGCATCCTGCTGGCGCAGGCAATCGCGGATCATGTGGTATCGGACCCAGGTTGCACGCAATGACTCATCGTTGGCCAGGCGGCGTACGAGGAAGCTCCCGGCGGACTTGTCCACTTCACCATCCATGAACGATGACAGGTTTTCCTGCGGGTCGTGACCGCGCGGATCCTGCACGTGGCTGTCGGTGTTGATATCTTTCGGATTCATGTTCTTGTGCCCTGCTTTGATTTGTGTCAATGGCTTTCGATCAATGGCCTCAATTGGCTGTCTATCGCCTCGCGCGCACGGAAAATCCTGGAACGGACGGTGCCGATGGGACAATCCATGGTGGTGGCGATCTCCTCGTAACTCATGCCCTCCATCTCACGCAGCATGATGGCGGTGCGCAGGTCTTCAGGCAAGCCGGAAATCGATTCAAAAACCGTACGGCTGATTTCTTCCCGCAGCAATTCATTCTCCGGCGTGCCTTTTTCCTTCAACCGGCTGTCGAAGTCATACTGCTCGGCATCGCCGGCATCGATGTCGGACAGCGGTGGACGGCGTTTCTGCGCCACCAGCCAGTTCTTGGCTGTGTTGATGGCGATGCGGTACAGCCAGGTGTAAAAAGCGCTGTCCCCGCGAAAATTCCTGATTGCCCGGTAGGCCTTGATGAAGGACTCCTGCGCCACATCCAGCGCTTCGTCCGGGTCGGACACGTAGCGGCGCACCAGGTTCACGATGCGGTGCTGGTATTTACTGATGAGCAGGTCAAAGGCATGCTTTTCACCTTTCTGCACCCGCTCTACCAATAATTGATCTACCTGTGCTTCGCTCATGCGTGCACGCTCCGCCGCTTCTGGTACTGCCGACAATGGCACTGGAATCCCGTTGGGGGTTGCCAGCGCGGCAAGGCCGGGCCTAAGTTCGACCTCGGGTCCAACCGCGGTGCCTTGTTCCATCAACTGGGCTTTCGTGGCTGCCTTCATGGCTGCTTGACTCCCTCGTGTGAGCATATCATGCGCCCCGCCGCCCGGGTGCAATCCGGCTTGTCTTTACGGTTTGCACCGGTGTTCGTGTCGCTGGTTTGCGGGCGTTTCAACTGGTTCAAAATCCGTTCGCATGGCGGGGTTCGCAGTCTATGACCGGAACGTGGCTGCTGAGTTCCCGGCCTGAATGGTATCTCCGGCGCGGGGCGCGGGGTGCATGCCGGCAATGCCAATGCAATAATATGCCGTTCTGTTACACGAATGGGTCATCGGCAACCGGTGACGGATACCAAGAGGTGAATATCAACATGGAATTTCTCAAAACCCTGGGCATCGAGGCCAACAATCCCGGCGCCTGCTTTGGATTCAGCGAATGGTCGGGCACCACTGACCAGGGTGAAATAGAGGCCATCAATCCAGCCAGCGGCGAAGTGATTGCCCGGGTTCATGCCGCATCCGAAGCCGACTACGAAAAGGTCATCACAAAAGCCCGCGAGGTATTCCATGAATGGCGCATGGTCCCGGCACCACGCCGCGGCGAGGCTGTCAGGCTGTGCACCGACGCACTGAGAAAAAACAAGGATGCCCTGGGCAGCCTGGTCAGTCTGGAAATGGGCAAGATCAAGCCTGAAGGCGATGGCGAAGTGCAGGAAATGATCGACATCGGCGACTTTGCCCTTGGCCAGTCGCGCATGCTATACGGCAACACCATGCACTCGGAGCGGCCCTTCCACCGCATGTACGAACAATGGCACCCCTATGGCGTGGTCGGCATCATATCCGCCTTCAATTTCCCGGTTGCCGTGTGGGCCTGGAATGCTTTCATTGCGGCTATTTGTGGCAATGTTTCCGTCTGGAAGCCATCACCCAAGGGGGCTTTGTGCTGCCTGGCGGTACAGAAAATCTGCAACGAGGCGCTGCAGGCCGGCGGTTTTCCGCCGATTTTCCTGAGCTTCATGGAGCCCGGCCACGCCCTGGCTGAGCGCTTCGTCGATGATCACCGCGTGGCTCTGATGTCCTTCACCGGCTCAACGGCTGTGGGCCGGCAGGTGGGTACGCGCGTGGCTGCCCGCATGGGCCGCAGCCTGCTGGAACTGGGCGGCAACAATGCCATCATCGTCGACCAGACGGCCGACCTGAAACTGGCCATTCCGGGAATCGTATTCGGCGCCGTCGGCACTGCCGGCCAGCGCTGCACCACCACGCGCCGTCTGTTCGTGCACGCGTCCCTGCTCGAATCGGTCACCGAATCGCTGGTTTCGGCCTACCGCCAGGTACGCATCGGCGATCCACTGGACCCGAAAACCCTGATGGGCCCGCTCACTGATGCCGCTAGCGTTCAGCGTTTTGAACAGGCGGTGGAAAAGGCCGTGCGAGAAGGTGGCAAGCTGTTGACCGGCGGCAAACGCATCGACCGTCCGGGATTTTTCGTGGAACCCACCATCATCCAGGCGGAAAACGACTATGAAGTCGTGCAAAGTGAAACCTTTGCGCCCATTCTGTACCTCATTCCGTTCAGGGACCTGGACGAAGCCATCGCCCTGCAGAATGACGTACCGCAGGGCCTGTCTTCCGCGATCTTCACCACCGACCTGCGCAATGCCGAGAAATTCCTGTCCGCGGCCGGCTCTGACTGCGGCATCGCCAACGTCAACATCGGCACCTCCGGCGCGGAAATCGGCGGCGCCTTTGGTGGCGAAAAGGAAACCGGTGGTGGCCGTGAATCCGGCTCCGATGCCTGGAAGGCGTATATGCGCCGCCAGACCAACACCATCAACTGGGGCAAGGAACTGCCGCTGGCGCAGGGCATCAAATTTGATCTCTGAGCCGGCAGCGTCCGGGTCAAACAGGCGGAACCGTTCAAATGTTTTATGAACTGGCCAAGAAAGTCCTGTTTGCCACGGACCCGGAAACCGCCCACTACCTGAGCCTGGAAGGCCTGCGTCGCGCCCATCAACTGGGCGCGACGCGTCTCACCTGCACCCGGCGTGACTTGCCGGTGCAATGTATGGGCCTGCAGTTTGAAAACCCGGTGGGTGTCGCCCCCGGCCTGGACAAGAACGCCGATTATTTCGAAGCCCTGGGCGCCCTCGGCTTCGGTTTCATCGAGGTGGGCACGGTCACCCCCAGGCCCCAGCCCGGCAATCCCAAACCCCGCATCTTCCGCATTCCCGAGGCCAGCGCGCTGATCAACCGCCTGGGCTTCAACAATAAGGGCGTGGACCATCTGGTGAAGCAGGTGAGCAGGCGCAAATACACAGGCATTCTGGGGATCAATATCGGCAAAAACGCCGCGACCCCGATTGAACGGGCGGCGGATGACTACCGCTACTGCCTCCAACAGGTGTATCCCCATGCCGACTACGTGACGGTCAACATCTCATCGCCCAATACCCGGAACCTGCGCGACCTGCAGGGCGAGGACAGCCTTGCTGCCCTGCTTTCCGCATTAGCGCAGGAACGGCAGGTCCTTCAAAAGAAGCACCGTCGTCGCGTGCCGATGGCGCTGAAAATCGCACCGGACCTGG
>CBFGWJ010000085.1:0-7425 GCA_965652335.1 uncultured Gammaproteobacteria bacterium
AGTTCCCGGATGGCAGCCTCGGGGCGGGTTTCTGGAGGTACGGTGGCAGTCTTCGGCTCGGGAAGACCGGCAGTCGTCGCTGGTGCTGCATCGGACCCGTTTCCGGCGCCTGTATCGGGGCTGGCTTTGCGATTGGCCCCGGGATTGGCCTTGGGATTGGCCCCGGGATTGGTCTTTTGACTTGATCTGGTGTTGTCTTTGGCGTCGGCTCTGGCGTTGGCTACTGACTCTTCGGAACCTGCCGCCACAGGCTCCGCCGCGGACGGTGACTGGCCTCGGGCCGACCGCCCGGCACCGCCACCGAACAATTCGGCTGCATGCGCGGCAGCGGCCGCTGCTCCGGATAACTGTTTGTTGCCACCCGACTGCGAAGAGGCCGGCGGCGACAGCTGTCCGGCCGACTCGGGCGCCGGACGGAACGCCAACATGCGCAGCAGGGTCATTTCCAGGCCGGTACGCGGATCCGGAGCAATACCGAGCTCCGTCCGTCCCTTGATGGCCATCTGGTAAAACAATTGCGCGTCTTCCAGGCTCAGCTGGCCCGCCAACTCATCGATGGCTTCCCAATCACTGCGTTCGTTGTCGGAATAATCCGGAACACACAATAACAGGCACACGCGATGCAGCGTCTCGGCCAGACTGACCAGCACGGCATCGAGATCCCTGGACCTGGCCACCAGCTCCTCCACGATCTGCAGCATTTTCCTGGCATCATTCGCGGCCAGTGCCTTGATGAGGTCGGCGATGAAGCCATGGTCCACCAGGCCGAGCATCTGTTGTACATCGGCCAGGCTCAGTTTTCCGGCGCCAAATGCGATGGCCTGGTCCAGCAGGCTAAGCCCGTCACGCATGCTGCCATCGGCAGCCCGCGCCAGCCGGGCAAGCGCATCCGGTTCTGCCTCGATATGCTCCGACTTCACAATCATTCGCAGGTTGCTGAGCACCTGGTCGGGCGTCATCCGGCGCAGGTTGAACTGCAGGCAGCGCGACAGGATGGTGACCGGGATTTTGTCCGGATCGGTGGTTGCAAGCACAAACTTGACGTGCGGCGGCGGCTCCTCCAGGGTTTTCAGCAGGGCGTTGAAACTGCTGTTCGACAGCATGTGCACTTCATCGATGATGTACACCTTGTAACGGCCACGAGTGGGCGTGTACTGCACCGACTCCAGCAATTCACGCGTATCTTCCACCTTGGTTCGGGAAGCCGCGTCGATTTCGATGATGTCGACAAAGCGGCCTTCGTCGATGTCCACGCAGGCGGCACATTCGCCACAAGGCGATGAAGACATGCCCCGTTCACAATTGAGGCATTTGGCAAAAATCCGCGCCAGCGTGGTCTTGCCCACACCGCGGGTGCCGGTGAAAAGGAATGCATGGTGCACGCGATCCTGGTCAAGCCCGTTCACCAGGGCCTGGACAACGTGCTCCTGTCCTACCAGTTGGTCAAAGGATTTCGGGCGCCACTTTCGCGCCAGCACCTGGTAACTCATGCGATTGCTGTATTCCCGGAAAATGCCAAGGCTGTCAGGATTCCACTATAACAGAGTGCCCGGATTGCGCACGATGCGCGCTGCCCTCATGGCACCCAATAGGGTGGCAACCCCCACCCGCCACACCCCGGCGCCCGAGTCCGTTGCTGCCGCTGCTCCCTTCCGGGCCTGACGGGGTTCACAACGTATCGTCGCGAGGGGACCGATGGGGGTCGCCATTGAATGGTCTGAAAGCCGCTTGAGCCGAACTGGCAACTTGGCCCGAATACTTGGCCCGAATACTTGGCTTGAACGGCTGGACCCAGAAGGTCGGGGATTGTGCCGGATGCCCGGCCAGGGCGCAAGTTTCCGGAGCAGCGAGGACCGGTTCGGCTCCAGTTGCCGGCCCATGAAACAGGCATAGTGGCGCCAGTAGGCGGGCAGGAACAGGATCAGCAGGGTGAACACCTCGAGGCGCCCCACCAGCATGGCAAAAACGCTCAACCATTTGACCGCCGGGCTCACCGAAGTGAAATTGCTGGCAACCTCACCCAGCCCGGGTCCGGTCAGGTTGATGGTAGCCATCACCGCGCCAAAGGCCGATTCCAGGTCGAGGCCGGCGGCCATCATTCCCAGCGTCAACAGCAGGCTGACCAGCAAATAGAGGATAAAGAAGCCCCACACCGAGTACATCACCTCGTCCGTAACCTTGGTGGTGCCCAGCTTCATCAGAGCGATGGCCCTGGGATGAGCCAGAAGGAACAATTGCCGCACACCCATTTTGGCCAGCAACAGGATGCGCAAGACCTTGATGCCTCCGGCAGTTGATCCGGCACAGCCGCCAATGAAGGCGATCATGGCCAGGGTAGCCGGTACATGCAGCGGCCAGGCTGCGTAATTGGCCGTGGTGAAGCCGGTGCTGGTCAGGATCGAAGCGACCTGGAAAGTACCCTGCCGGAATGATTCCCACACCGGCAAGGTTCCGGTGATCACCAGGCTGCCGGCCACCAGCAGGCAGCTGAACAGGAAAATGCCCAGGTAAAGACGCAATTCGGGATCGGACTCGTAGGGGTCGATACTGAGCCGGTGCCAGCTGAAGAAATGCAGTGCAAAGTTGATTCCTCCCGCCAGCATGAATACCACTGCAATGGCCTCTATGACCACACTGTCGAAATAAGCCATGCTGGCATCGTGGGTAGAAAAGCCGCCGGTGGCCACGGTGGAAAACGCATGCCCCACCGCATCGAACAAAGACATGCCCGCGGCCCAGAAAGCCAGGGCGCAGGCGGCCGTGAGGACGAGATAAATCAGCCACAGCACCCGCGCTGTATCCGCGACACGCGGGGTAAGCTTGTCCTGTTTCGACACTCCCGACGCCTCGGCGCGATAGAGCTGCATCCCGCCCACTTTCAGCAGGGGCAGGATTGCCACTGCCAATACAATCACCCCCATGCCACCCAGCCATTGCATCTGCTGGCGGTGATACAGCAGCGACCGCGGCATGGAATCCAGGTTGACGAGGACGGTGGCGCCGGTGGTGGTAAACCCGGAAATGGCTTCGAACACCGAATCTGTCAGGCTCATGTGGGGGCCGAGCAGGAACGGCAAGGCGCCGGCAAAGCCAAGTGCAACCCAGAACAGCGTAACAATCAGGAAACCATCGCGTACATGGAGTTCACGATGCGCCCGGCGATTCGGCCACCAGATGAGGCCTCCTGCGGCTACGGAAATCAGCAGTGAAAGGCAGAATTCAGCTTCCTGCCCATCCGCATAGAACAGCGAAACCGCGATCGAAGGCAGGAAACTGATGCTGTAAAGCATGATGAGCAATCCGCATAACCGGCCTATTGCCCTGCCACGACCGAGTTCGCGGGTTTCGGCGTGGATTTGGTTGGGGACGGATATACTGGTGGCCATGGTGACGCGGTGAACCGGGAAACGGCTCGGTTCTTGAATGGGGAGCTTTTTTGGATGGAGACATTATCGGCTGGCCAATTGCCGCGGTCACATAAAAAAACCATAAAAATTTGATGGCTTTTTGATTTGCGCCAGAACACGCTCAACGCGTTAATAGAGGAGTGATGCATGCCCGGTCAAGGCCCAACTTCAAAGCAGATGCCATGAAACAGGTGCGGGAATCGCCAGCGGACGATTCTTCAAGGTACGGACGACCCCGGGATTATGCCTTTGCCCTGGGCCTGGTTGCACTGACCACGGGCCTGGGCTTCCTGCTGCAAACGCTGTTGCCCCATGCCAGCCTGTTGCTGCTGTTCCTGACTTCGGTATTGTTGATTTCCTCCCGCACCGGCCTGGGCCCCGCCCTGTTCGCCAGCCTGTTGAGCTTCCTGGCCGTCAATTACTTTTTTACCCAGCCGTTCCTCACCTTGCGGGTTGACGATGATGGCGATGTGACCACGCTGATTTTTTTCCTCATCATTGCCACGATCACCGGCAACCTGGCCGCCCGCATGCATCGTGAAATTGCCGAGCGCAAAGCATCGCTGCAGCGTATTTCCGAGCTTTATGAATTCAGCAGCCGGATGTCTTCGGCCAGCACCACACAGGCAGTTTTGCAGGAACTCGCCAATCATATTGCCAAATCCCTGGACTCCACCGTGCGAATATTTCCGGCAATCCATCGTGATTCTGCTGAAATCCCAACGCCGGTCAGCAGCCCTTCGCATCCTGTGGTACCGGGCCAATGCGGAGCCGGGCAGGCTATTTCAAACACTGAAGGTTTCCTGCCAGAAATAGTGGCCGTGTTGCAAACGACACCAGACCTGCAATGGTGGAACAACTGGAACATATTTCGCCTGAACCCGACCCAGCAGGAAAGCGGTTTTGTACTGGTTCATGGCAAACCGCTGAACCAGGAGAGGATGCTGGAAGTTCGCAACCTGTGTGACCAGGCCGCAATTGCGCTGGATCGCACCGAGCTGGTTGCGGAGATAGAAAAAGAACGTATCAATATCGAAACCGAACAATTACGGTCTGCCCTGCTGGCCTCCGTATCACATGACCTGCGCACACCGCTGGCGGCCATCATCGGCTCAACCTCCAGCCTGCTGGACCTGCAGGACACGCTGAAAGCCGAGGACAGCCGTGAGCTGCTTTCAACCATTGACCAGGAGGCGCGGCGCCTGGACAGCTATGTGCAGAACCTGCTGGACATGACCCGCCTGGGGCACGGCCACCTGAAGCTGAAGCGCGACTGGGTGGATTTGCACGACATCGTTTCCAGCGCCACAAAACGCCTTGGCAACAGGCTGGGCCGCCAGCAACTGGAAATCGACATTCCACCGGGATTTCCGCTGCTGTGGCTGCATGGCGCGCTGGTTGAGCAGGCCTTCTTCAACCTGCTGGACAACGCCATCCGGCATTCCCCGGAACCGGGGCATATCCGAATTCTTGCTCGAAGCGGCCAGGACAATGCCGTAGTCGACATCTGTGATGAAGGCCCGGGAGTGCCGGAACATGAACGCGAAAAAATTTTTGACATGTTCCATACCGCCGCCCAGGGCGACCGTTCCGGGCGCCAGGGCACAGGACTCGGCCTGGCGATCTGCCGCGGCATGATTGCTGCCCATGATGGCACTGTGGTGGCGATGGATGGCAAAAACGGCAAGGGCACCTGCATGCGCGTGACCCTGCCCTTTCATCCCGCGCAGGGCGGCTGATTCTGCAGGAAATGCCCTTGGAAGACGCCATGAACCCAAAAAAACAAACGGTCCTGATCGTCGAAGACGAAGCACAAATTCGGAAATTCCTGCGCATCAGCCTGGAGGCCCATGGCTATGAAATCCTGGAGGCCCGCTTGGGTGCGCTTGGAATCGAGCTCTGTGCCAGCGCAAAGCCGGACTTGGTCATCCTGGACCTCGGGCTGCCCGACATGGACGGCCAGGAGTTCATTCGTTCGGTGCGCGAATGGTCCCAGGTACCCGTGATCGTGTTGTCGGTGCGGTCGCTGGAGGACGACAAGGTTCGTGCGCTCGATTCCGGGGCGAATGACTACATGACCAAGCCCTTCGGCATCCGTGAACTGGTGGCCCGCATGAAAGTATTACTGCGCCACACTGAAGAAGCTGAAAACGTTGCCACCGAATTCAGCATGGGCGGCCTCAGAATCGACCTGCCCTCACGCGAAGTGACGGTGGACGGAAAACCGGTGCATTTGTCCAAAAAAGAATATGAACTGCTGCACCTGCTGATTTCGCGGCCCGGCCAGATTTTCACCCACCAGCAGATCCTGTCCAGGGTCTGGAACCCCAGCCGCGAAAATGAGACGCACTACCTGCGCGTGCTGGTGGGCCAGCTGCGCGCCAAATTGGGGGATGACCCTTCAAACCCCAGGTTTATCGTGACGGTGCAGGGTGTGGGCTACCGGCTGGCACTGGAGGATGGCTAGGTCCTGGTTGCCGATCGGCGAACCCCTCAGCCCTGCGGGCTGCAAGGGTTCTCATTCCCGCCTTCCATCAAGTCCCCACTTTCGTGGGGTTTTGTGTTTCTGGCGGAGAGGGAGGGATTAACTCGCGCCTTCCTTGGCGCTCGCCCTTGCGGGCGCTCGCTGCGCTGCGCGTTCCGATCGGCTCTCCTGCCGATCGGCGAACCCCAGTCACTCAGCACTGCGTGCTTCGCACTGAGGATTCTCACCCGACCTTCTCGGCAAATAAAAAACCCCACAAAAGCGGGGTTTTTTATTTGGCGGAGAGGGAGGGATTCGAACCCTCGATGGGCTTTTTGAACCCATACTCCCTTAGCAGGGGAGCGCCTTCAGCCACTCGGCCACCTCTCCAAAACTGATAATCAGGGCCGGCTTTCGCGAAGGCCTTTAAACGCAAACGCCGCCCGGTTTTTGGGGCGGCGTAAGGATACTTACTTAACACTCCCGGGTAAAGGATTAATCAGGGCTCGCCGGTTCCTGTCTTGGGGCTTACCTCATCTGACCGTTCCTTCAGTATTCTCTGGTAGATTTCTTCCCGGTGCACCTGGACATCGGCCGGAGCCTCTATTCCGATGCGGATCTGATTACCTTTTACGCCCAATACTGTAACGGTGATACTGTCACCGATGACAAGCTTTTCCCCAATCCTTCTTGTCAAAATCAGCATAGCTACTTTCCTCTGGCCTATCTTGTGATTATGGTCAGCTTCCGCTCACCCGAATACGGCTCACCGAGGCCTTTATCATTGCGAGACAAACAATACGACGGCAAGACAATGATTGCGATCGCCACCAACTCCTAAAGCTTACTACTGAATCAGAGATTGTCGCTGACCCAAGCCTCTACCGAAGCGAGGGCACTTTCAAGATTTTCGGGTTGCGTACCACCTGCCTGTGCAAAGTCAGGACGCCCGCCACCCTTACCGCCAACCTGTTGCGCGACGAAGTTTACCAGATTACCCGCGCGAATCCGAGCTACCAAATCCGGGCTTACCGAGGCGGCCAACCGCACTTTATCCGCTTCCCGGCTGGCCAGCACGATAATACTGCTGCCCAGTTGGTCCCTGAGCCGGTCCGTTGCGGCTCTCAGCGCCTGCGGATCGGCATCCTCCATGTCCGCTGTCAGCACCTTAACTCCTTTAATATCAACCGCTTGATTCGCCAGTTCCGCGCTGCCCGCAACCACAGCCCTGGCCTTGAGCGCATCGACTTCCTTTTCCAGCTGCCGGCTCCGTTCCAGTATCTGCTGCAGGCGGTTATTGATGTCGGAGGGGGCCACTTTCAGGGTTCCGGCAGCCTGCCGCAACTGGTCTTCCATGTCCTGCACCCGGGCGACTGCCGCTTCACCGGCTACGGCCACAATACGTCGAATGCCGGATGCAATGGCCGATTCCTCAACAATCTTGAACTGGCCGATGTCACCCACGCGGTGAACGTGGGTGCCGCCACACAGCTCTATGGAAAAATCACCAAACTGCATCACGCGCACACGATCGCCGTATTTTTCGCCAAACAG
>CBFGWJ010000086.1:0-7396 GCA_965652335.1 uncultured Gammaproteobacteria bacterium
GCGCGCGGTGTGGCGCACGGCGATCTCAAGTCCAAGGGCAACCTGCTGGTGACCGAATCACAGCAACCCTGCGTGATCGATTTCGGCACCGCGTTCCGCCAGAAATCCCGCTGGCATTTCATCAATAACTGGTTTTTCCGCACGGCGCGGCGGCTGGATCTCAATGCCTGGGTGAAACACAAATACCAGGGGCACTACAGCGACGCTTCACCGGAAGACGCACAGTTGCTGCATTACAGCTGGCTGGAAAAGCTGGTGCGCCGGCTCAGCGGGCGGCCGATGGAGCGGGTTTATCGCCGCCCGGGTTCAACAGGCGACTGAGTCCGCCTGTTGCGCAGCCCTGCTGTTACGCAGCAACTCCAACCCCTCGGCGATGCTGATTTCCGCGTGATAGTTGAAATCGCGCTTGGCGGCGCCGATGTCGTACCAATGCGAGGTGCTGAGCTGGTCGGCGGTGAAGCGCGTGATGGGTGGTTCGGATTCCAGCCGCAGCAACTTCCACAGTGTTTCGCACACTGCGCCGGCGGTACGTGCCAGGCGGGGTGATATCGGCCGCACCTCAGCCTGGATGCCGATGGCATCCAGCAGCAGCGGAATGATTTCATCCTGGCGCATGGGCTGGTCATTGCTGATGTAATAAGGCTTGCCAGCGCAGCGCGCAGAACCACGCAATTCATCCAGCGCCAGCACGTGGGCGCGGGCGGCATTTTCCACGAACACGGTGTCGATCACCTTGTCTGCACCGGGCAGGGCGAGCTTGCCGTTGCGCACGCTGGAGACCAGGTGCGGAATGATGTGCGGATCGTCCGGACCCCAGATCAGATGCGGCCGCAGGGCGGTGGTCAACAGCTGCGGGCCATTGGCTTCCAGCACGAGTTTTTCCGCCGCTGCCTTGGTAGCCGGGTAGGGCGACAGGAACCTGGTGGCCACCGGGCCGGATTCATCCTCGCCTTCGATGTCCTTGCCACAATGCGTGATGCTGGGTGAACTGGTATGCACCAGGATGGGAATGGCCAGCTTGCGGCAGGTTTGTATAACCTGTTCGGTGCCCAGGACATTGATGCGGTGGTAGTCGGCGTAATTGCCCCACACGCCAGCCTTGCCGGCGGTGTGGATGATGGCGTCGCAACCTTTTGCTGTGGCCAGCAACAGCGGCAGGTCGCAGATGTCACCCTGGACGATCTCAGCGCCCCGTTCAGCGAGGACGTCGGCCGCGCGGCGCTGCAGGGCAATCACTTCATCGCCGCGGGCCAGCAGTTGCCGGCTGATGGCGGAGCCGAGAAACCCTCCTCCGCCTGTGACCAGGACTTTCATGTGTTGCAGTTGTCCGCGAATCGGCCGCGCACGAATCTTGCCATCAGCTTTGCTGCATCTTCTGCAACGCCCAGGCGGCCAGTTCGTCGCGGTGAATCTTGGAGTTGTGCCGGGTGTCCACCGGAAAGCCCGGATGGAACAGCACCGTGCGCACGCTTCGGGTCAGCGGAAACGCCTGGGCCAGTTGCAGCAGGTCGTAGTGCACCCGCTCCATGTTCACCGGCGACAGCGGGCCGACCAGTTCCACGCACAGCACCGGCACCTGGGCGCCGCGCGGCCCCACGCCCACCAGCGCGGTGCGGGCGGCATCGGGATGCTGGTTGAATATCCCTTCCACCTGGTCGGGGAACAGCGTTTCGGTGCCGGTGTCCACGCGTTGCGACAGGCGGCCGCAATACCACAGCCGGCCTTTGCCATCGAGAATGCCGGCATCGCCCATGCGGTGCCACACCGTGCCTTCCTCTCCCGTGACCTTGGCCATCTCGGTATCGGCTTCACGTGCCCAGTAGCTGTCGGTGCAGCTCGGCCCGCTGACCAGGATCTCACCCACCATGCCGTGCGGCATGTCGGTGACTTCGGAAAGGTCGGCGATGGCATTGTCACTGATGCGGATGACACGAACCCGGTTCGGCGCCACCGGCCTGCCCACGCAGATGCCTTCGCCGCTCTCGGTCATTTCGGTGACCTGTTTGTCCAGTTCCCGGTTGCTGGCGCAGGAAACCGGCAGGCACTCGGTGGCGCCGTAGGGAGTGTAGATCAGCGCATCGTTGGCCAGTGCCTGTTCCATGCGCCGGATGGTGGCGATGGGCACGGCTGCGCCGGCCGAAATAACGCGCTTCGGGCTCCACATGCGCAGCTTGTTCGCCTCGCAATAACGGCTGAGGTTGTTCAGCAGGGCCGGCGAGCCAAAGACATTGGTGATCTGGAACTCCTCGATGATATCCACCAGGTGTTGCGGGTCGGCATCCGCCGGCCGGCTGGGATCCATGCGCGGCACCACGGTGGTCATGCCCAGCGCCGGGTCGAACAGCGCAAAAGGCGGAAAGGTCGACAACCCCACTTCACCGGGTTCGATCTCAAAACTGCGCTTGAGCAGGCCCACTTGCGCAGTGAAATGGCGGTGCCGGTAAACCACACCCTTTGGCGCGCCGGTGCTGCCCGAGGTGAACAGGATGGCCGCCATGTCATCGGGCCTGGAGGCATGCAGGATGTCCTGCGTGCTGCCGCCGGCCAGGCGGACCAGTTGCCGCATGCCGATACCGCCCAGCAGCAGCTGGGCGCCGTAACTCGGGCCGGCGGTAACCAGCAGCTTGCAGCCCTCACCGCCCCAGCCTTTGAGTTTGCGCGCCAGTTGGGCCTTGGGTATGCCCACGAAAGCCTGTGGCTGTGCTTCCCGCAGGCATTGCTCGACGGCTTTCAAGCCCATGCCCGGATCGACCAGTACCGGCACTGCGCCAGCCTTGAACAGGGCAAAGAACAGCGCAATGAAATCCAGGCCGGGCCGCACCATCAGAACGGTGCGCACACCCGGGCCTATGCCATAGGCCTGCAGGCCGCGGGCGTAGCTGTTGCTCAGGTGGTCGAGCTGGTAATAGCTGCAGGAGCGGTACTTGCCTTTGCGGAACGGCCGCTCGTCCGGGTAACGGACGGCCACCAGGTCCGGGTGCAGCCTGGATTGTTCCGCCAGTGCGCCGGCGACATTGCAGAGGGAGTCGCTATCCCAGGTTTTAGTCAACGGTTTGTCCATGATTCGCATCTTCCCTGATTGCGATGAATTGGCATATGCGTTCCTGTAACGTTTCGCCGCCATCTTCCAGCACGTAATGGCCGCAGTCGGGCAGGCGGATGGTTTGCGCCTGCGGATACAGCCTCAGCCAGGTATCCAGGAACGGCTGGTCGAACACGAAATCCTTTTCTCCCCAGGCCACAAGGCAGGGTAAGTCACTGAATTTGCCTAGATGTTCCGCCGTTTTCCGCAAAATGTCAAAACCAGGATCGCCTTCCGCCAGTGGAATGTCCTGCACAAACCGCAGCGTGGCGATGCGGTTGGCAGGTGAATCGTAAGGCCCGACGTAGGCAGCGCGCACGGCCCGGCTGACCGGTTTCTTGAAGCCGATGCGCGCGGCGGCACCGGCAAAGGCGTTGCAGCGCAGCACCAGCCAGGCGCCCAGCCGTGAATTCCGCGCCAGCGCCAGTGCCGGTGGAAAACGCTTTTCCTTCGGCATGGGAAAGGCCGCGGTGTTCATGATGACCAGCTTGCCGATGCGTTCGGCATGCTGCACGGCCCAGGCCATGGCGATCATGCCGCCCCAGTCGTGTACGACCAGGGTAATGGGTTGATCGAGCTGCAGGTGCTCGATCAGGCGGCCGAGATCAGCGACGCGGCTGGCCAGGCGGTAATCGTAAGTATCCAGGCCGGGCTTGTCGGACAGCCCGCAGCCGATGTGGTCGGGAACGATGCAACGGTGAGTATCGCGTAGTCCCAGCACCAGCTTGCGGTAGTAAAAGGACCAGGTGGGGTTGCCGTGCACCATCAACACCGGCGGTCCATCGCGCGGCCCTTCGTCAATGTAGTGCATGCGCCCGGCCGGCTGCTGCAGGTAGTGCCCGCTGAATGGATAGAGATCAGCGGGCGGGGTGTAGGCCGGTGGGTTCGCCGTTGAGTTGGGAGTACCCAGAGTGATGCCTGTAACGGCTACCAGACGATCTCGGCCATGGAACAGTTCAGGCCGGAACCAATGCCGAGCAGGGCGACACGGTCACCGCGCCTGAGCTTGCCCAGTTCCTTGATCTTGGAAAGCACGATAGGCACCGAAGCCGGACCCACGTTGCCCATGCTGGGATAGATGGTGTGCACTTTGCTGAGGTCCATGCCCAGCAGACGAGCTACGGATTCAGTGTGGACTTTGCTCACCTGGTGAATGACAAACTGGTCCAGTTCACTCACCACCCAGCCAAAGCCGTTTTTTGCCACTTCAAAAGTCCTGGCGGCCAGCTTCAGCCCTTCGGCCATCAGGCTGCGGGTATCGGTGACCATGCGATCCATCTGGCCATGGCACAGCCGGTTGAACTGCGTGGCGGAGCGCGAAACACTGCCCAGGTAACGGTGTCCGTCCGGTTCCAGGTCAGCCCGCGCCATCAGCATGGCGGCTGCACCGGAGCCCAGCGTCAGGGATGCGAACTCGGCGCGGAATTCCTTTGAACCGATGTTTGGGTCCAGCATGCGCTCGATGGTGGCCTCGGTGATCGGGCCGCTGCTTTCACCATCGACGATCAGCGCGTAGTCCACTTCCTCGCGCTCGATCATGCGGGCCGCAATGTCCATGCCGTTCATGAAAGCCAGGCAGGCATTGCCCACATCGAAATTGATGCAGTTCTCATCCAGGCCCAGGTTGCCATGCACGATGCAGGCGGTGGACGGCTCAAGGTAATCACGGCATACCGAGGTGTTGATGATCACGCCGATCCTGTTCCGGTCGACTCCCGATTCCTGGATCATTTTTTCGGCGGCCTGCGTGGCAGCGTCCGACGGATTGGTGTCCTTGGGCCAGAAGCGGCGTTCGGCAATACCTGAGAGTTCTTCCAGCAGATTCATCGGAAAACCCAGCCGTTGCAGGGTAGGGGCCAGTCTTTGCGAGATTTCGCGCGAACTGACGCTTACGGGCGGGTCGACCGATACCACCCCCTGGATCACTACATTCTTGAAATTCATTGGAGTTTCGCTGGAAAAAGGCCTGCATAACTTATAGGCGCTGGCCCCCCCAATCAAGTGTCGCGGTGAAAATAGGCGGCCAAGCCGCCATGCCGCATGCTGCGGCATACCGCCGCCGGCCGGTTCATTCCGGCGCAAGCATGGGCTAGACTGCTTGGTTACAGGATTTGGGCCTTGGCCAATAGTCGGGATTAGATGTTGTCAGCGGAAGGTGAGCAGGCATTCTGGGCGAAACCCGCGGTTTTCCAGCCGCAGGTAATGCCCTTGCCTGCCATGACATTGCCAGCCGGCGATGAAGTGCACCTGTGGTTCCTCAATCTCGATCAACTGGCTCTGACCCTGAGCCAGGCATTCAGCGATGACCGCATCGCCGAACCGGTAAAACTCAATCCAGGCCAGCTTCGATTCGCGCGGCGTTTCTACCTGCGTTTGCTGCTGGGCACTTATCTCGGGCTGCCGGGCAAGGACGTGATCCTGCAACGCACGGTGCGTGGCAAACCCATGCTGGATCGCTCGGTGCACTCCAGCCCGCTGCAGTTTTCCATGGCCAAGAGTGAAGGGCGCGTACTGGTGGGCATCACCCGTGAAATTCCTGTGGGCGTGGACCTGGAACCGCGCAACCGGACCGCGCGCAACAGCTTGCGCCTGGCGCGACGCTACTTCAGCGCGGCGGAAGCGGCGGCGCTGGAGCGATTGTCCGCCCATCAGCAGGACGGTGCGTTCCTGCGCGCCTGGGCCTGCAAGGAAGCAGTGGTGAAAGCCTACGGCGAGGGCATCGCCAACCAGCTTTGTCGCTTCACGGTGGAAATGAACCCCGAACTTCCTCCGGCCATGCTGGATTTCGATGGCAAGGGCAGCGCCGACTGGTCATTGGCGGTGCTGAAGCCGGATGAGGAATACATTGCCGCGCTGGCCGTTCACCGGGCGCAGCTTCGACCGCATTGCTTTGAACTGCAAGCGGCTGTATGAAAGCGCCTGTCACGGAACCGCAACCGCACCATTCACTTTCTGCGGCAATTCAGCCGGGCCGCAAGGTTTCCCTGACGGGCCGGCTGGGTGTTGTTCTCCTGTGCCTGTTGCTGCAGGCCTGCAGCCTCTCCCAGGCCAAGAGGGACCGGGTGGATGTCATTGTTGCCGAAACCCGGCAGCAGGCCCTGACCTGTGAACCGGAAGATCGTGACCGCTGCAGCGAATTTTCGCCGGTACTGGCGCTGGCGGCGAAGGACAAGCGGGAAGGCCGCCACCACCTGGTGTTGCTGGAAACCGGTGTGGATGCCCTGAAGATCCGCATTCACCTGATCCGCGCGGCGCGCGACAGTATTGAAGTGCAGAATTTCATCCTGCGCGCCGATGACAGCGGCGACCTGTTGCTGAACGAATTGCTGCAGGCCGCCCGGCGCGGCGTACAGGTGCGCCTGTTGCTGGACCAGATGTTTACCGATGCGGACCTGAACTACCTGGTGCAGCTCACCATGGCGCACGCCAATTTCCGCATCAGTTTCTACAACCCGTCCTTTGACAAGGCCGATATGGCCAACCACGACTGGATCAGTGGCATTGCCTGTTGTTTCAGGCGCATCAACCAGCGCATGCACAACAAGCTGATGGTGGTGGATGGCCTGGTGGGCGTGATTGGCGGTCGCAATATAGCCGACCGGTATTTCGACCTGGATACGAACTATAACTTCAAGGACCGTGACGTGGCGGTATACGGTTCAACCGTCACGGACATGCTGGCCTCGTTCGAACAGTTCTGGAGCAGCCCGCTGTCAGTGGAGGTGCAGTACCTGCGCGATGTCGCCAGCCGCATGCTCAGGCAGGAACCGGCGCCCCTGCCGGAGTATCAACCACAGGCCAGGCTCTTGCCCCTGCTGGCTGAACTCGAGGATGAAGCACATATCCGCGAATTGTTCGTTGCGCCGGCCTTTGAAGTGTCACAACTGGAATACTTTTCCGACCTGCCGCGCAAGCAGGCCTTTCCGGAAGACGCGCCCAAACGCGATATCACGGCGGAACTCAACCAAGTGCTGAATTCGGCCGATCACTCGGTGGTCATCCAGTCGCCCTACATGGTCCTGTCGCGGAGCGCGCGCAAGCTGTTTGCGGCGTTGCGAGAACGCAATCCCGATATTGAACTGGTGTTTTCCACCAACTCGCTGGCCTCCACCGATGGTGACACGGTCTATGGCAACACCCACAAGAAGAAAAAGCTCTATGTGAAAAAGCTGGGCTTTCACATGTACCAGTTCAAACCGTTTCCGGCGGATGCGCCGGAATTTTTTCCGCGCTGGAAGGAGCTGATAGAAGAGAAGAAAGCGGGCATCACCAGCAAGTCCACGGTTTCCGGTGATGGTTCCACCATCAACATCA
>CBFGWJ010000087.1:0-7394 GCA_965652335.1 uncultured Gammaproteobacteria bacterium
GTGCGCAAGATGCGCAACGCCGGGCAGGTGTGCACCTCGCCCACGCGCTTCTTTGTGCACGAAAGCATTTACGATGACTACACCCGGCAATTCGTCGAGCGCGCCGCCCAAACGGTGGTGGGCAATGGCTTCGATGCGGGCGTCGAGATGGGCCCACTGGCCAACGACCGCCGGGTGGAAGCATTGGCCGAGCTGGTCGAGGACGCCGTGGCACAGGGTGCTGAACTCAGAACCGGCGGCAAACGGAAAGGCACCCGAGGCTATTTCTTTGAACCCACCGTGCTGGCCAACGTCCCGGATTCGGCGCGGGTGATGCAGGAGGAACCGTTTGGGCCGTTGGCGATCATCAACCCGGTTGCCTCGCTGGATGAGGCCATCCACAAAGCCAATTCAGTACCCTACGGCCTGGCCGCCTACGGCTTCACCAACCGGGCGGATTACGTTGATCGCATGCTGGATGGCATCGAAGCAGGGAATATTTCCATCAATACCCTGGAAGCATCATTGCCCGAAACGCCCTTCGGCGGCGTGAAATCCAGCGGTTATGGCCGCGAGGGCGGCACTGAAGGGCTGCACAATTACATGATTACCAAAAACCTGTCCCACAGCCTGTCGATTGTTTAGCGACGACTGCACGACAAACCATTGAAGAGCAGGCACTTTCCTGGTGAGCGAATTTTGATCAGGAGCCCACCTTCAGGCTTTGCACCAATCCGCGCAATGCGGTGATTACACTGAGAGCCGTAATCTTGCTGGTGCCGGGGTTGGACTCGGAAGGGATATTTTCGATGGTCATTTCGAAGCGCGCGCTGTCGGCATCCACCCTGATGGTGTGAGTGTTGCGCGTCCTGCACGGATCAGCCCAGATTTCCAGCTGTGTGTTGCGAGCGCCGATCCCGGCCAGGCCGACTGCGGCAGCAACGTTCACATTGGACGGAAAACCAATCGCGCCGTCGTAGGCGCTGCCTTTGAATACCAGCAAAGGCTCAGCCAGGTTGCTGACTTCGATCTTGTTTTCCACCAGGTGGGGGGCGCCCTGCAAAGACTTCGGCGGCTTTCGTGTGACCATGGTGACCGAATAAATCTCTCCTTCAGCCGCTGCCCGGATGGCGTCCAGGCCAAGCAATGCACCACTGGCCAGGATCAATCGGCCGCCGTGCTTTTCCGCGAGGTCAATCAGGTCTTCATTGGCCAACAAGGCCGCTCCACTCACTGTCACGATGGTGCGTCCAGCCTTCAGCCCCGGCTCTACCACGGCCCGAAAACCCTGCTTGGGAACACAGTCCACGATAATGTCCGCCTGCTCAGCCAGTTCACCAGCTGACACCAGCGGCACCTCGCTTTTGTAGTTGCGCATGTGCTCCAGCGCGGTGGATTCAGTGCGCGTATGCACCGCCACCAGCAGCAGGCCCGGAATGCCTCGGTCCAACACTTCAGCAACCTTGCTGCCAATGGTGCCGAGGCCGGCAATGCCCACTTTCAGTTCATGTTTGCTGTGTTTCATCAGGCCGTTCTACTGTCACAACACCAGGTGTCAAAATGCGAGGCAAAAGCCGCTGGCATTTACGTATACCTGATTATGCTATTGAATACACGTCCGGTGAGGTGCATTCCCACCCGGCAAACCCTTGGCGGAGCTCTACAACTTCATGGTAAACAACTGACTTGACTGGCCATCCCCCAAACCCCGGACAAAACCTGTGGTTGACCTGATAACGCTGGCGGTTGCCATGCTGTTCACCGGAGTGATCGGCGGCATTCTCGCCGGACTGCTCGGAGTTGGCGGCGGAATTGTCATAGTTCCAATGCTGGAATTCGCCCTGGGCCTTGTTGGCACGGATCCTTCGATCCGGATGCACATCGCCGTTGCGACGTCGCTGGCCACCATCATCCCGACCTCGCTTTCCTCTTCCAGGGCCCACTTCAAGCGCGACGCTGTTGATATCGGCCTGGTGAAAAACTGGGCCATCTGGATATTTATCGGCGCCCTCGTCGGAACGTGGCTGGCCAGCCAGGTACATAGCCGGGTGCTTTCCGGAATTTTTGCCGTTGTGGCATTCCTGGTAGCGGCCAAGATGATATTGCCGCTGGATGACAAAACCATCACCCGCGGTGTACCGCGAAGCCCGGCCATGTTCCCGGTGCCGACGCTGATCGGGCTGGTATCGACCATGATGGGCATAGGCGGAGGTTCGCTCAGCGTGCCCACCCTGACTGCCTTTGGCGAACCCATCCACCGCGCCGTGGGCACCGCCGCCCTGTTTGGCCTGGTGATCGCTGTTCCGGGCACACTGGGTTTCATGATGTCCGGGTATGGCAACCCTCTGCTTCCTGTCGGCAGCGTTGGCTATGTCAACCTGATCGGCCTGGCGCTGATTGCTCCAACCACGGTGCTGGCCGCACCACTGGGTGCCCGTCTGGCCCACGCCATGGATAAGCGTTACCTGACCTTGCTGTTTGGCAGCTTCCTTCTGATCGTGGCCATTCGCATGCTGATCCGGACCCTGGCCGGGTAGTGATGCCAGCGACCGGTTCCTTGCGGCCAGCCTGCGCCATGCAACACCGCTGAAACACCGAACAACTACGTGTCTCCCTGTCGACCGGAGCGTTGCTAATCAAGGAGCCCGGATAGGTGTATTCCCTGGCGATACTACTTCAACTTCAGTTGGGTTTTCTTGCTGTTGGCCAGGAATTTGTTCAGGTCTTTGGAGGCGGACATGAAGCGCTTGTTGAGTTTCTTGAATTCCTTCCAGCTGGAAACGTCAGCCCGCTGGTAAAGCACTTCGATGTCATCCAGCAGGAATCCCTGCTCCACGGTGACGGCGGATCCGCCGGCCAGTAACTGGTTGAAGCCGCTTTCGTCCATGTTTGCAAGATGGGCCGTGGATTGGTCGGGCAGGATGGCAACATTCTTGCGTGTGAACACCTTCACATTCGAGACGTTGTAAACCGACTCCTGGTAAACCACGGTTTTGTCGGCGGTATATACCTTGGTGCTGCCACAGCCACCCAGGCCGAGTGCCAGCAGCAGCAAGGCCACCAGGCCCAGCTGGTGGCTGGCGCGCAACACTCCCGAACTTCGCAAACTCAACATTTCCGGCGCGTTCGCCACTTCCCGGTTCAATTTCCTGCCTCCTTTTCCTGCTGGTATTGCTGGTAACTGGCGTATCCTGACTGCCGCGCCTGGTATTCCCGCAAAACGGAGTCTGGCACGGGCCCGGCGACGGTCAGCCAGGCGTCTCCCTGCCGCACCTGCCACCCATTCGCGCCCAAACGGTACAAGCCACCGTCCGGAGTGGCATACAGGGCCCCATCTTCCGTGGCTGTTGCCGCAGGCGCAGCGCTGACGCGGTAGCCGCCGGCATCCACATAATTGTGGTCCTGGCGTATGACCACCTCATGCTTGCGGCCTTCGTCATCCATCACCCAGTCCTTGTCGCCTTCCGGAACATCAAGATCAATGGAAGTCGAAACAGGGTAAGGATAGGGATTACCCCAGAACGGGTCGTACCAGCCGCCGTAACGCCAGCCGCCGGCCCAGGGGTAATAGCGCGCGCCATAACCATAGGGCGGCCAGTAGCCGCCGTAACCGAATGTGCTCCAGAAATACGGGTCACGCTGGCGTGGATCGTAGGTCGGGTCATAGTACTTGCCGGAACCGGTGGGCCCATAACCCTTGATCAGGCCTTTGTCGGCGGTGTAGGTGCCGCTGTAACCGTAGGTATGGATGTAGGCCTGGCGGCCGGTGTTGTTGTCAAGACCGCCCAGCTTCACAAAGGTGACGTTATGGGCCGGGTCGTCAGGCGGTATGGAATAGATGTCATCCGGAATTTCCAGTGCCGGCTTCCAGGGGCCGGTGGCCGAATCGGACCGGAACCAGGCAGCGTCCTGGCACAGGTAATAATTGTCGTTATGCCGCAGCACCTGGCTGGGGGTATTCACCGCCCGCTCCACCAGTACGCCATTGATCCAGACAAACTGCGGAGCACCGTCATAACGGACCTGGATGCCGCTGCCGCTGTCGTTGGCCACGCGCTGGCTGCGCGGCAATGCAGACTCGATCAGCGCGATGCGGTTCTCTTCGGTGCCCGGCACGGCGGCCAGCACCCAGGCTTTGTCACCACTGGCAGGAATGCGGGTGAATTCCGCCGGCAGCTCTTCCGCATACGCCCAGTTACCCTTCAGGTCCCGCGCGCTGAACCACCGCCCCGCCAGCAGGATGTACCAGCTTTCCTGATACCGGAACAGGTCATGCGCGGTATTGGTAACGTACTGCAGTTCCGTGCCCGGCAGCACCTGCAAATCCGGCGGACCGTCAAATATCACCAGCTCCGCCGGCTTGTAACTGAGTTTCAGGGGTGGCGGCCGGCGCTCAGTCTGTTTGGGTGGCAGGATCTTCCGCATGCTTTCCCAGCCATTGGCCATGGCGAGGTTGGCAATGTCCTGTGGCAGCTGGGCCGCAACTTCCCAGGTGCCTCCGGACAGGCTGCTGTTCCGCAGCCAGTAATCGCCGAATACCAGGTACCAATAGTCGTCGGAGGTATCGTGAAACAGCGGCCAGCTGGTGTTCACCGCGATTTCCAGCCGTGAATTGCGAATGGGCACGGTTTGCGGCGGGCCATCAAACAGGACCAGCACGGCGGGCTGTTCCGAGAAGATGATGTCGGGCACGTCCTGCTGTCGCGGTGGCGCCGGCTGCGGCAGGGTGTCGGCGAAATCCGCCGGCAGCGCGCGCAGCAGGTATTCCAGCGACACGGTGGTTTGCGCCTGCCCGAGCGCTTCCTGCAGCAGTGGGTAGGCGCCCGGGGAATTCTTCAGCGAAGCCACGGCTTCCGGCATGGTCTCATCCGCCACGGCTTTCACCGGGCGCAGCCCGTCCAGCAATACCACACGCTCATCGAATCGAATCTCGGTAACTGCCTGCACCATCACCGAGCCAGTCCAGGGCGGGCTGCCCGCCGGCTCGATTTCCACCGGCACCCAGGCTGAGAGCACCGAAAAATCCTGCCAGTCACTGACCGTGGGGTGATGCACGGTGACCTTGCCGCCGGGCAGTGTGATTTCGCGTGGGTAGGCTGGGGCGTCTGCCGCTGTAGCGGCGCCAACCTGCAGCCACATGGCCAGCAGCCACACGGCCGGCAACAGCGAAGGTCGACCAACGGATTGCGTACAGCGCGGAAAAATCGATGAGATCATTGGAGCACAGGTCCGGGCAGTTGAGCGGCACATCGCACCTTACCCCAAGCACCCGCAGACTGGAACTCCCCCAGGCAGACCGGTGGGGTTCCGGTGCACACGGCATACAGAACCGGGATGCAAGCCCTGAGCGTGGATGCCGAATTGAACAAGTCCGGGCCCAAACGCCGGGGAATAATCTGCAGGCACAAACGGGGTATGCTTGCCCCATGAAGCAATCCGCAAACCCGGCTCCGCACGGCGGCGACCAAGCCGCTGAGCCGGCTCCGGCAGAACCAGGAACATCATTCAACTGGTGGGTGTACATGATTCACTGTGACGATGGCTCGCTTTACACCGGCGTGAGCACCGACCCCGAACGACGTTTCCGGGAGCATTTGCAGCATCCGCGCGGCGCCAAGTATTTCAATGGCCGCAAGCCGGTGGCCATCGTCTACACCGAATCCGGCCACACACGCAGCAGCGCCGGCCAACGCGAAGCTGCGATCAAGAAACTCGGGCGTGACCAAAAGCTGGCGCTGCTGCGGGAAAACTCGTCCTGATCTGATCCAGGTCGTGTTTTTGGAACTTCGTCCCGGGTAAACTGGCTACCGACTTTTTCCAGCCTGGACTGGACCGGCTCACCCCAAAGCACCATGAAATCCAAACTGACCATTGGCTTCCTGCAACTGCTCAAACCCAACCCGCTGAGCTTCCGCCACCTGCGCGGCGACCTGTTCGGCGGATTGACCGCTGCTATCATCGCCTTGCCGCTGGCCCTGGCTTTTGGTGTCGCCTCCGGCGCCGGCCCGGTTGCCGGTTTGTATGGCGCCATCTGCGTGGGCCTGTTTGCTGCCCTGTTCGGCGGAACACCCAGCCAGGTTTCCGGCCCCACTGGCCCCATGACGGTGGTCTCGGCATCGGTGTTCACGCAGTTTGCCGGCGAACCCGCCGTGGCTTTCACCGTGGTGATGATGGCCGGCGGTTTCCAGATGCTGTTCGGCTGGTTGCGGCTGGGACGCTACGTCAACCTGATGCCTTACCCGGTGATCTCCGGCTTTCTCACCGGCGTGGGCACCATCCTGATCATCATGCAGCTCGAGCCTTTGCTGGGTTATCCCGCCCACGGCTCGGTGGTCAATGCACTGTCTGTGTTGCCCGCTGAACTCACGGCGCCACAATGGCAGGCGGTACTGGTCGGCCTGGCGTCTCTCGCCATCGTGTTCCTGATGCCCAAACGCTTCACCCGCGTGGTGCCCTCGCCGCTGGTGGCCCTGGTTGCCTGTTCTCTCCTCGGCCTGACCTTGCCCGGAGTCGCCGTGCTGGGCGAGATTCCCACCGGCCTGCCGCAATGGACACTGCCGGCCATCAGCCTGAGCGAACTGAACAGCATGCTGGTGTCGGCTGCGGTGCTGGCGGCACTGGGTTCCATCGACAGCCTGCTGACTTCGCTGGTGGCGGACAACATGACCCGCACTTTCCACGAATCCGACAAGGAGCTGGTGGGCCAGGGCATCGGCAATTTCGTGGCCGGCCTGGCCGGAGGCATTCCCGGCGCCGGCGCCACCATTCGCACCCTGGCCAACATCAATGCCGGTGGCCGCACCGCGTTGTCCGGCATGGCCCATGCTGCCATATTGCTGGCCTTTGGGCTCGGCCTGGGACCGTTGGCGTCGGTGGTGCCCCATGCAGCCCTGGCCGGCATCCTGATCAAGGTGGGTTTTGATGTGATCGACTGGCGCTTTATCCGCCGCATGCACCGGGCGCCACGAATCGACCTGGTGCTGATGCTGGTGGTGCTGGCCCTGACCGTATTCGTCGATGTGATCACCGCCGTGGGCGTGGGCGTGGTCATCGCCAGCCTGGTACTGGTGAAGGACATGGCCGAGGTGCAGATGGAAGCCATGCGCACCATCAACGATCCGGCGCACGAGCGCCTGTTTGACGAGGCCACTGCCGCGCTCTATCAAACACACCGCAAGGACCTGCTGTTCCTGCACCTCAGCGGCCTGATCAGTTTCGGCGCTGCCAGCGAAATGACCCGCGGCTTCAGCCGCGTGAGTGAGTACAGGGTGCTGATCATCGACCTGCTGGACGTGCCGCGCATCGACGTGAGCGCCGCGCTGGCGCTGGAGGAAATGATCCAGCGCGCCAGCGACGACGGCAAACCGGTGATCATCACCGGCATGACCTACCACGTGGCGCGCCTGCTGGGACGG
>CBFGWJ010000088.1:0-7387 GCA_965652335.1 uncultured Gammaproteobacteria bacterium
CCGCCGTTCTGGTACTACCCCAACCGCCAGTCGCTGGGCAAGGCGCTGCTGGCCGCGGGCCGAGCCGCGGATGCCGAAGCGGTGTATCGCCGCGACCTGGAAATCTACCCGCACAATGGCTGGTCGCTGTTTGGACTGATCCAGGCGCTGGAGGCCCAGGGCAAGGATGCCGCGGAACAGCAGGAAATGTTCAGCCACGCCTGGATGCAGGCGGATGTGGAGCTGACTTCATCAAGGCTCTAGGCGCGCATTCAGTCACTGTCGCGGCTTTTGTGCAGGGATGCACTTGGATCGCGGAGGGCAGGACGCCCGAGAGCGATCCGCCGCTGCGCCAGCCAGTCACGCAGCGGCAGCGGCAGGTACAGCAGGAAAAAGCCGAAGATCACCAGCGGCAGCTTGTCGGCGCCCCAGTAATCCATGCCCACACCCGCCAGCAGAGGGCCGACTATCGTACCGGTCGCCCAGCAGGCTGTGAAAGCCGTACTCGCCCCGGCCAGTTGTTGCCCCTTGAAACGTTCACCCACCAGGATCACGCCCAGGGCGTAGATCATGCCTTCGACGCCACCGAACACGAAGAAAAATACCGTGGCCAGCCACGGGTTGAACAACACGTAGGGCATCAGCAGCAGGCCGATCATGGTGAGCACCACGCAGGCCACCAGCATGCCCATGCGGTTCACCTTGTCGGCCAGCCAGCCCAGCGGCAGCATCAACACCATGCTGCCCACACCAACCATGGTGAGCAACATCAGCGCGAATGCTTCCGATATGCCGAGGTGAATGCCAAACAAGGGAAAGAACGTGATGATGGATTCGGCCGCCGACGCGTAGGTGACATTGGCCAGCATGATCACTGGCGCCAGCAGGAACAGTTTCCACACACCTTCGCCGGAACTTTCGCCGGCGCCCATGCGATGGCCGTGGGCAAAGAACAAGGGCACGGAGGCCGCCAGGATCAGGCTGCTGGTGGCGATGAAAGGCAACAGGCCCTGCGACCCGGTGGCGATCAGCAGTAACGGGCCGAGCGCAAAACCGGCCGCTCCGGCCGAACTGTAGATACCGATCACGCGGCCGCGGCTGCGCTCTTCGGCCAGGTCGTTGATCAGCGCTTCGCTGGCAATCCACAGCATGGCATTGAAGGCGCCGATCAGGAATCGCAACGGAAACCACAACCACACGTTCGGAAAGCTGCCCGCCACCAGCAACAGGATGGCCACCACCACGGTGACAGTCTGCATGATGCGGGCCGGTTCAAAGCGATGCAGCAGGGTCGGCGCAAAGGGCGCAATCGCCAGGATGGCCAGCGCCTGCGAAACCGTGCTGAGGCCGATCAGGGTTTTGCTCACGCCCTGCCCGTCCAGCACCAGCGCCAGCAGCGGGAAGGTGATGCCGTACACCAGGTTGACAATGGCCATGGCCACGATCACGCCGACCAGTCCGCGGCGTTTTCCATGGCGTGACAACGCATTGACACGGGCTGTGCTGGTGGTCGGGTCTGCGGGCATTTGGGAGAATTCGCGGGTGATTAACCGAAGCGGCATGATACCCCACCTTGCCGGCGGTGCCGGATAATTACAGGCTGCCGCCGCATCGGGGCGGTGTGACAAAACGCGGCAGTTTTTGATGCAAATCGACAGAGGCAAGCGCTGCGAAGTTTGGCCCTGACTCCTCGAGAAGAGATTAAAGTATATATATTTCAATAATATACATTCAAAAGGACATGTTTCAGAACAACGCCTGAACTTCTGGCACGTATCCTGCATTAACAGGCATGACAGCAAAGCATTCAATCGATGCTTCCAACAGGGAATTCAGCGGGCCGGGAGGGCCACCGTCATGTCAGCTCCAGCGTCACTTTCGTCATTGCGTATCACCTACTTCTCTGCTGAAAAGCTGTATAACGTGAGTGGTGGACGGAATTCGGCGCAGCGCCGGTCTTCTCCTTACCTGGTTACCACCTATCGCGGCCCGGAACTCGGCCTGACGGGCTCGCTGCCACCCGTGCTTTACCGTCTGCACGAAATCAACTGCGCTGAAGCCGCCAACCAGGAAGAGTGGGCGCCCACCCGGGCCTCGATGCTGCAGAAAATCAGGAACCATTACCTCACGCTTTGCCAGGCCTGAATCCGGCTGCGCACCCTTCACTGTTCTACCATCCGTCAGTTGCCGCCGCGCCAGGCCGCACAACCCTGCTTGCCGTTTCCGTGATTTGCTAGACTGCCTGTCGGGATCGGCATGAACCTTTGCATGCGGGGGCAGTATGAGTCAGTACCTGGAGGCAGAACGCAGTGGCGGCACGCTGTCGGTCAGCCTTCGCGATCACTGGCTGTTTGCCAACCTGTCGCAACTGCAACAAGCATTGAATTCATTGCCCATCGAAGGCTGCGAGCGCGTTGCCTTTCGTTGTGGCGGCCTGCAGGAGTTCGACCTGGCCGGCGCCTGGGCCCTGTACGACAAATCACTGGACCTTGAGGCCGACGGCCTGGAAGCTGAATTCATCGACTTCAAGGAAGGGCACCTGAAGTTCCTGAAGCACATCATCGATGTGGCGGCCGTCAACGAATATGACCCGGATTTCTTCAAGCCGGTGCCGCGCCGGCTGCTGAAAACCCGGCTGGAAAAAATCGGCAATGCCACATTGCGAGGCTTTGAGCATTTTGGCGACATCGCCCAAGCCATCCTCGACGGTGTGCGCCGGCCTTCCCTGCTGATGGTGGGCGAAACGCTCAGGCAGGTGAATGAAACCGGCGCCAAAGCCATCCCCATCGTGATGGTGATTTCCTTCCTGATGGGCATAGTCCTGGCTTACCAGAGCGCCGGGCAGCTGGCCAAATTCGGGGTGACCATCTTCGTGGTCGACCTGGTTGCCAGTTCGGTGCTGCGCGAAATCGGCGTGTTGCTGGCGGCCATCATGGTGGCGGGACGTTCGGGTTCGGCTTTTGCCGCCGCGCTGGGCACCATGAAGCTGAACGAGGAAATCGATGCCCTGCGCGTAATGGGCCTGAATCCGAACCAGGTGCTGGTGGCGCCCCGCGTGCTGGGCCTGGTGATCGCCATGCCGCTGCTGACCCTGTTCGCCAATGTGGCCGGGCTGGCCGGCGGCGCCTTCATCTGCGTGATGGTGCTGGACATCAACCTGGTGCAATTCTATCAGCGGGTGGCGTCCAGCGTGGTGATGATGGATTTGTGGGTGGGCATGATCAAGGCGCCGGTATTCGCCCTGCTGATTTCCGCCACCGGCACCCTGCGCGGCCTGCAGGTGAGCGGCTCGGCGGAAGAACTGGGCCGGCTCACCACCATGGCCGTGGTACAGTCCATTTTCCTGATCATCATCGTCGATGCCTTTTTCACCATCCTGTTTTCACGGCTTGGAATCTGACATGGACCCTGAGAGAACCCAGGTTGCGCAGCTCAATGACGTTGGCGAGGACGGCCATGAGCACATCATCCGGATCCGCAAGCTGGTCAACCACTTCGGCGACCAGGCCGTGCATGACAACCTCAGCCTCAATGTCAGGCGGGACGAAATCCTGGGCCTGGTGGGCGGTTCGGGTACCGGCAAATCCGTCCTGCTGAGAAGCATACTCGGCCTGCACGATTTTGACTCCGGCAGCATCGAGGTGCTGGGCCAGGAAATCCGCTACCGGCGGCCCGGCCCGAGCCAGAAATGGGGCGTGCTGTTCCAGGGTGGAGCGTTGCTGTCCGGCCTGACGGTGCAGGAAAACGTGGAACTGCCCATCGCCCTGCATTCCGATATTCCACTGGACATGCGCCGGGAACTGGCCTGCCTGAAGATTTTCATGGTGGGGCTGACCCTGGAAGCCGCGTCCAAGTACCCCAACGAGTTGTCCGGCGGCATGCGCAAGAGAGCCTCGCTGGCCCGCGCGCTGGCGCTGGATCCGAAAATCCTGTTCCTGGACGAACCCACCGCCGGGCTGGACCCGATTGCTGCCACCGAGTTTGATAAGCTGATATCGTATCTGCAAAGCAATCTCGATCTGACGGTGATCATGGTGACTCACGACGTGGACAGCCTGTTCAGTATCTGCGACCGGATCGCGGTACTGGTTGACAAAGGTATCGTGGTGGATACGCCTGAACGCCTGGTGGAACATCCGCACGAATGGATCCGGTCCTACTTCGGCGACCCACGGGCCGTGCGCGCGCGCCAGGGAGCACGCCGCGCCCGCTCACTGCCGCCAGGCTCGAATGTTCAAGGGTAATCCCAGCCTGGCCGTCGGCCTGTTCGTCAGCGTGGCGCTGCTGTCGCTGGCGGGCTTCGCCATGTGGCTGGCCGGCACCAAAGGCAATGAACCCATGGCGCAGTATGCGCTGCTGTTCGAACGCGATATCAGCGGCCTGTCGCTGGGCGGGCCGGTGTACTTCATGGGCGTCAGCGTGGGCCAGGTTTCCAGCATGGAACTGGTACCGGGCAATCCGGTGAAGGTAAAGGTGGACATCCTGATCCTGGCGGACACGCCGATCGACCAGGGAACCTACGCCAGCCTGGTCGCCCAGGGCATCACTGGTGTCAATGTCATCAATATTGCCGCCGAACCCGGCGACCATGCGCCATTGCCAGAACCTGAAAACGGCGAGCTACCCACCATCCCGGTACGGGAAACCGGCCTGTCCGCCATGCTGGCGCAGGCGCCGGTGACCGTGGCCAAGCTGAACGATGTGCTGGACCAGCTCAACCTGCTGCTGGGCCCGGAAAACCGGGACTCGATTGCCGCATCGCTGGAGCATATCGAAACGCTGGCGGAGGCTGTCGCGGCCGACCGCGAGGCCTGGGCCGCCCTGCCCGCCGAGCTGAAAAAACTGCTGGGTGACGCCAACCGGCTGGTGAACGAGCTGGATGAAGCGGTCGCCACGCTGCAGCCCGAATTGTCGGCCACGCTGGCCTCGACGCGCCAGACCGCGGTCAATGCCGAACAACTCACCGCCCGGCTGGACCGCCTGCTCAAGGACAACGAGTCAGAAATCGAACACTTCATCGATAATGGCCTGGGCCAGGCGCCGGAAATGATCCATGAACTGCGTGGCTCGCTGCGGGAATTGCAGAAACTGCTGCGGCAACTGCAGCAGGATCCGTCCCAGCTGATCCACCGCCCACCCAACGATGCCCTGGAGGTCAACCCCTGAATGACCCCGCACGAATACAGACACTTGCCCCATCGCGAACACTGCATCACCCACAGCCGGCTGCTGGCCCTCGTCCCGCTGGCCTTCCTGACAGCCTGCGCCGGCGTGCTGGAAAGCAATCGTCCGGCGCGCGAGATCTACCTGCTGCAGCCGCCAGCCGTCACGCCGCAAGCCCCCGCGGCCGATGCGCCCCGGCTGGTGCTGTCACTGGTCACCGTGCCCGGGCTGGACACCGATGACATCCAGGTGCTGGCGCCGAACGCACGGGTGATCCCGGTGGCGAATGCCCATTGGCCGGATCATTTGCCGGAAGTGATGTCTTCGCTGGCCCGGCGCACGCTGGTCGATTCCGGTGATTTCAGCCACGTAACCGTGAATGACCTGGCGCGGCCCGGCGACTGGCAACTGCAACTGGAATTGCAGGCGTTTTATGGCATCCAGGACAGCGCCGGTGCCACCACTGCGGTGCGGATGCAGGTGGAAGGCAACCTGCAGTGTGGTGAAACCCGCACGGTATTGCGCCTGGAAAACCTCGCGAATGTCCATTCAACCGGCCTGGCCGATCTGGTTTCCGCCCACCAGCGCGCCCTGGATGACACCATGCTGCAACTGACCCAAGCCATACGCCGGAATTGCACCGGAGTTCCGGAAACCTGATCCGGCCGCTGTGCGGCGAAATTTCAATTCCTTCCTGTAACTACTGACAGTTCGCCTTTACCGGCAACTGTTCGAGTATAGGTCCCGGCAGTTCTGGCTGCTCACTCAAGGGGACCTGACTTCTGGCCGGCAATGTGTGGCTTTCAGTGTGATCTCAATTTCCCGACCGCGAGCGGAGTCTGCTTCAAGAGCCCGATTTTTCAAGGGAAAAGCGTTTCACTTCAAGGAGGAACTGATGATGAAATCATCACGTAATTTCGGCCGCAAGGCCTTGTTTGTAGCGATCTCCGCCATGGCATTGAGCGCCGGCGGCAATGTGTTTGCCGGCACCGCCGGTGACAACCTGGCAGTTTCAGCAACCGTCATCGACAACTGCCTGATCAGCACCGAGGCGCTGGCGTTTGGCAACTATGACCCGGTAGACGCCAATAAAGGGGACGCTCTGGAGGGCACGGGAACCGTTTCCATCACCTGCACCCTGGACGCCGCTGCCGCGATCACCCTGGGCCAGGGCGCAAACGCCGACACCGGCTCAACCGATGCGGCACCACTGCGTCGCATGACGGATGGTACGAACTTCCTCAGCTACGCCCTGTACAGTGATGGCGGTCATGCTGCCGTGTGGGGCAACGATGCCACCGTGGACGTTCAAGACGATGGTACGGGCCTGGAAGAAGACCACACAGTCTACGGACTGGTGGCTGCCGACCAGAACGTTCCGGCCGGTGCCTATTCGGACACGGTTGTAGCGACCGTAACCTTCTGAGTTCGATGGTGCGTGTAACGAAATGCCAGGCCCTCACCGGCCTGGCACTTTTTTTGGCCAGTCTGTTGGCCTGCCAGCAGGTGCTGGCGGGCTCGTTCAGTGTCAGCCCCACCCGGCTGACTCTGACTGCCCAGCAGACATCGGGCATGCTCACCGTGCGCAACACCAGCGATGAGGAAACCGTGGTGCAGCTGCAGGCCAATACCTGGTCCCAGCAAGCCGACGGAAGCGATGTGCTGGAAGCCAGCAGCGACCTGCTCGCGGTACCGCCCTTGTTCACCCTGAAGCCGGGCGCTTCGCAGGTGGTGCGCGTGGGCCTGCGGCGGGCGCCCGCGGCCGAAGGCGAACTCACCTATCGCCTGCTGCTGCGGGAGGTGCCGCCGCCACCGGCGGATGGCTTCAACGGATTGCAGGTTGCATTGAATCTCAGCCTGCCGGTGTTCGTGCTGCCGCCGCAGGGCGCTGCACCCGACCTGGTGTGGCAGATGCAGTACTCGCCCGAGGGTGGGCCGCAACTGCAGCTGACCAATCGCGGCAATGCCCATGCGCAGGTACGCAAGGTGGGCCTGACCGGCCCGGACGGAACCGAGATCGAGGGAGAAAACCTGCCCGCCTACCTGCTGCCCGGCAAGTCCCGCAGCTGGCCGCTGGCGCCGGATCTCGCCACCGGACCGTGGATCCTCAAGGCCGACACCGATGCCGGCGACACGGAAGCGGAACTGGTGCTCGAAGCGAGATGAGCGATCGCCATTGCCGGAACGCCGCAGGCCGGATGCCGCGGCACAAGCTTCAGCCATGGAGGGCTGATGATGGAAACTC
>CBFGWJ010000089.1:0-7351 GCA_965652335.1 uncultured Gammaproteobacteria bacterium
CTGCTGCTGGACCCTTCGATTGTGCGCCACCGCGGCAAGATTGAATCCACCATCAATAACGCCCGGCGCATCCTGTCGTTGTGGAACTCAGGCCAAACCCTCGCCGAGGTTTGCTGGGAACTGGTGGACGGCCGGCCACTGCAGGGTGGAAGGCAGAGCATGGCGGATGTACCCGGCAGCACCGCTGTTTCGGCCCAGCTCAGCAAACGCCTCAAAAAACTGGGCTTTCGCTTTGTGGGCGACACCACCTGCTACGCCTTCCTGCAGGCTGCCGGGCTGGTGAACGATCATTTGCTGGGCTGCCCGCAGCACGCCCAATGTCTGGAGCTGGGCATGAAACTGGGCCTGGACCTGGATCAGTCTCCCGCATCCGCATCCGCTTTGCGGCGCAGATCCTCGGCACGCTCCATGAAATCTTCCACCGAAGCACCCGGCTGCAACTGAAACGCCGGCGGCAGCAACAGCGGATCCAGCCATGGCAGGCTGCTGAACTGGGTTTTCTCGATGAAACTTCCCGCCGCCGTCGAACCGAACACCAGCAGAGCCACAAAGCCGGCAATGCCAACCTGGCGGCGCTGGCTCAACTGGCCGAAGTAGCGCAGGTGCGCATATACCACCAGCCCGAGAATCAGCATTCGTGCCAGCCAGCGCAACCACCACACCAGTGCACCGAGGTCCAGGCCAAAACCCACCACGGACAACAGTTGCGCTGCGGCAAACAGCGCCACCACTCCCGTAAACGCAATCGACAGATGCGCGACGAAATGCGCCCGGTGGCTGAGTATCCGGTTCATCAGCGACCAGAATCCCGCCCAGGCGAAGATGCCGATCACCGGGTAACTCATGTTCTCGGCGATGGCCAGCCACTCCGCGGGCGCGGGGTTGTCCAGCAATTCATCGGCATACAAAACCAGCATGGCCAGGAGCGCAAGACCCATCAGCGCCCACGGGCTGGCCAGCAGCGACAACAATCCCAGCCGGGTGGTATCGCGCAGCGCCGGCGCAACGGCGCTGCCACGTGGATGAAACTGCAACTGGCTGTGGCCGAAATGCAGGACTTTTCCCTGGCACAGCGGCAAGTACTTCAGCCGGCTGTTGCTGTTGCCAAGGTAACTGCCATTCAGGCTGTCCAGGTCTTCGGCTTGAGGCTGGCCGTCGACGAGGTTCAATACCAGGTGATGCGGGCAGACAAACGGGTCATCCACCACCAGGTCGTTGTCACGGGCTCGCCCGATACGCACAGGCGTTCCGTTCCAGGCCAGGCGGTGCAGCACGTGGCCGCTGTGATTGAGGATTTCCAGGGTGCCAACCGGTGTTGCGGCTGCCGGCTGCGGATCAATCATGGCCGGCCGCACTCCATTCAATGGAACGGATGAAACCCTCGCTCAGCCTGAGCAGGTTCTCCCAGCTGAAGCCGGCCAACACCAGGGTTGACTGCAATGCTTCATGATTATCGGCCAGGCTGGTCAGGTACAGGTATCCATCGTAGATTCCCTCCAGCTTGCGGTAGGTGCGTACACAGAAAGTTGATTTGAAATCCAGGGCGGCATGCTGCACGAAGCCGGATTGGCAGAAATACCGGCTGACGGTTTCCTCGTTGCCCTCCAGCCGCAATTGCGGGAAATGCCCGCGCTCCTGCAACTGGCGGTAAAACCGCAGCGGGTTGAGTTCATCGGCGGAAATCAGGTCATGCTGGAATCGGATGACGCCGGTATTCAGCTCACTCGACAGGTAGATGTCGTCCTGGCTCTGGCACTGGTAATACACCTGCTTGAGCGCATCATTGGCGCTTTGCAGGGTATCGCCCCAGCAACTCATCCAGTTGGCCAGCTCGCCCGCCACGCGGTAGCCCCTGAGCCGGGTGCTGGCCAGTTCTTCGTGCATCAGTGTACTGGTGATGCGCGCCTGGTTGTCCTGCAGCTGGCGGCTGATCACCGCATGCAGGCTGTCCGGGTCAATGGCTTCGGTGCCACTCTGCTGCAACAGGCTGGCCGCGAACCGGGCCGGCACCAGGAACCCCACCTGATTGCCGGCGGTGGCCACATTGATGCCGATCACCTCGCCTTGCTGGTCCAGCACCGGGCCGCCGGACATGCCGGGATTGATGCTGCCGGTAAAGTGCATCCGTTCGTACAGGGACTTTTCCAGCAGGCCATTGTAAGTGCCTTCGACGATGGTCAGGCCTATGTCATAGGGGAAACCCATGGAATACAACCGCGTTCCATGGCGCGGCAATGCCTGCGAAATACGCAACGGCACGGCGTCCAGCCCATCGCTGCGCAACACCGCCAGGTCGTGCACCACGTCGACATTCACCAGTTCCAGGCTGCCGCGTTCGCCATCGGCAGTCAGGAACCGGGCCTGGTAGTCGCCCGGATGGTTGGCCAGGTCGGCAATCACATGGTAATTGGTGATGACCAGTCCGCCAGGAGCCGCCAGGAACCCGGAGCCGATTCCGGACTTGGATTGGGACTGCCGCTCTATCACCTGGATCTGCAGTACGCGATCACTCCAGCGGGCATAAAGGTCCGCGGTGTCGGAATTTCCGGCCTGCGCACGCAGCTGCCCCGCGCACGCCAGGCACAGCAACATCGCCAGGAATACGGTGCATCTCAGCGCTGGCTGGTTCGATTCAGGCATGATTTGCATGGTTTCCTTGGGGTACCCTTGGCGGCACACCATTATAATCAAGCTACTGGTGCAACCGATCAAGCGATTGAAGCTGGAGCGTATTCATGCAGAAACTGTACATCCTGCGCCACGCCAAGGCCGTCACGTGGACGCCGGGCGCGGACGATTTTGCGCGCAAACTGCAACCGGTCGGCCACTCGCACGCGAAACGCGTGGCGCAATGGATGAGCGACCAAGGTGAATGGCCGGACTGCATTCTGTGCTCACCGTCGCAGCGCACGCGTGAAACATTGGCGCCGCTGCTGGTGATGCACCCGGGCCTGGAGGCAGCGACCCGTTTCCTGCCGCAGCTGTACCACGCCAGCACGCGCACGCTGCAGGCCGCTCTGGATGCCTCGTTCGCCGAATACCACCGTGTACTCATCGTGGGGCACAATCCCGGCCTGGAAGTACTCACTGGCGATGTGATTCACCAACGGCATCGCACGGAATACAGCCGGCTGCCCACCGGCACCCTGGCGGTGGTCGAATTTCCTTCCGGCTGGGACACGGACCAGGGCAAAGGCAACCTGGCCCACTTCATTCGCGGCAAGAACCTGTCAGGCGATTGATGCCAGGTAGACTTGCGCGACTCGCTCCAGCACCTGCTGATCTTCAGCGCTGAAGCGCCCGGCCACCGGGCTGTCGATATCCAGCACGCCCAGCAGTTCACCATCCTTCACCAGTGGGATCACGATTTCCGACCGTGAGGCCGCATCGCAGGCGATGTGGTCGCTGAACTGCCCGACATCGGCCACGCGCAGGGTTTGCCGGGATTCGGCAGCTTTGCCACAAACGCCCCTGCCCAGCGGTATGCGCACGCAGGCCGGTTTTCCCTGAAAAGGCCCCAGCACCAGTTCCGTGCCCTGGAGAAAGTAAAAACCCGCCCAGTTGACGTCCTCGAGCGACATGTACAAAAGCGCTGACAGGTTGGCCGCGTTGGCAATGGCATCACGCTCAACCGAGAGCAGGCCTTCCGCCTGGGCGGCCAGGCCATCGGCTGATTTCCATTGTTCTTCCATGTTGCGCATTTCCTTTGTCGGAGCTCCGGTTGGAGCCGTTGTTTGGTACGCGTTGAGCCAGGCGCTCAAGCGGATTTGCGGAATACCAGCACCTGGTTGTTGGCCGGCATATCAATCCGCTGTTCCAGAAGCATGTGCCGCTGCTGCGCCAGTTTTTCAAGTTCCGTCACATCGCGCAGACCCATGCTGGGCTTGCGGGAACGCAGGTCCTGGTCAAACTGGCGATTGCTCGGCGCTGTGAATTCACCGTCCACATTGAATGGCCCGTACAGGCAGAACACGCCGCCGGGCTGCAGCAGTTTCGCAACCCCGTCAAACATGCAGACCACCTCCGGCCAGCTCATGATATGGGCCGTGTTGGACGAAACCACGGCGTCCACCTCATGCTGCGGCCAGCTCGCGGCCACATCCAGTTCAATGGCGGCTTGAACATTGTTGCCCGCCTGTTGATCGAGGCGTCGCTGCAAATCGGGCAGGTTTTCAGCCTGTTCGCTGGGCTGCCACTGCAAATGGGGCAGGTGCGCGGCAAAATGCACCACGTGCTGGCCAAAACCCGAGCCGATTTCCAGCACCAACCCCGACCCGGGCAGGACTTTCTGCAGCACTTCGAGGATCGGTTGCTTGTTCCGCTCGCTGGCCGGCGCAAACGGCAGTCCCTGCTCCATCACAGCAGCTCCCGCATGGCTTTGAGGTACGCCGGCAACAGGTTTTCGCGGGCGATGTGTTGTCCATGTTGTACCCAGGCCTTGCCGGCCACACGCACGCTGCGCACCATGTCCCGGTCGCCGGCCAGGATCCAGCTGTCCAGCAGGGCATCGCCGCTGCGGCCCGCCAACAGGGCATGCGTCTCATCCAACTCCACCAGGTCGGCACGAAAGCCAGGGGCGATGCGGCCGACTTTCTGTCCCAGGGCTTGCGCGCCACCCTGCAGCGCAGCCTCGTACAGGCCGCGGCCACAGCCCAGGCCGCGTTTTGCCAGTACATTACGATTGCCGCTGTGCAAGCGCGCCTGGAATTCCAGCAAACGCAGTTCTTCGGCCGGCGAAAGCCGCAGATTGCTGTCGCTGCCCACGCCAAACCGGCCGTCGGCCTTGAACCAGTTCTCAATCGCGAAAAACCCATCGCCAAGATCGGCTTCGGTGGTTGGACACAAACCGATCACAGCCCCGGATTTCCGGGCAGCGGAGGTTTCCGCGGCATCCATGTGCGTGGCGTGTACCAGGCACCAGTCATCATCCACCGGGTGCTGCCGCAGTAACCAGTCCACCGGACGCGCGCCATGGGCGGCGAGACATTCTTCAACTTCGCGGCGCTGCTCGGCAATATGGATATGCACCGGCTGCGGCTGGTCACGGGTGGCCTGCAGCAGGTCGCGCAATTGCCGTGACGACACGGCCCGCAGCGAGTGTGGAGCAATCCCGGTGCGGTGCAGGGCATGCTTGCTGGTCATTTCCACACAACGGCCGTGGATGGCCAGGTATTCATCCAGCGTGTTGCGAAACCGCCTTTGCCGCTCGGCCACCGCATCGCTGCCAAATCCGCTGCGGCAATACAACACCGGCAACAGGGTAAGGGACATGCCGGACTGCCCGGCGGCCGCCAGGATCTGTGCCGACATCTCAGCGGGGTCGTCATAGGCCCGGCCATCCGGCTGGTGATGCAGGTAGTGGAACTCGGCACAACTGGTATAGCCGTTTTCCAGCATCTCGGCCTGCACAAAGGTTGCGATGGCCCGCAGCTGGTCCGGTTCGATGCGCAGGGCCAACCGGTACATCCGTTCACGCCAGGTCCAGAAGCTGTCATCTTCCACCGCCGGTTCATTGCCCGGCCCAGGAATTCCACTCAATCCCGCCATCTGTCGCTGAAACACATGGCTGTGGAGATTGGGCATGCCGGGCAGGACATGGCCGAGCACTGGCAAGCTGTTGGCCGGCAGGCGCTCCACAGCTGCCACGTACCCTTCACTGTCAATACGGATCAGCGCCGGCCCCAGCCAGCCTTCGGCTGTGAGTACGCTGCAACAGCTCAGGTCCCGTTCAATCACGCTCTGGTTTCCAGTTGAGCAGGGTTTCCACCAGGCCGCGCAGATGCTGTTGCAGGGCTCCGGCCCGTTCAGCACTCCAGGCGGGAGGCAGTGAAGCCGGGTTTTCATCCATGTAGCAGTGTTGGGCGATTTCCAGTTGCAGCGCATGAATGTTTCGCTGGGGTTGTCCGTAGTGGCGTGTGATGAAGCCACCTTTGAAGCGGCCATCCACCACCACCGACCATTCACCCGAACGCAAACGGTGAGCGGCGGCCTGGACCAAACCCGGCGCGGCGCTGCGGCCGCCATTGCTGCCCAGGTTGAGGTCAGGCAACACACCCTCGAACAGCAGTGGTAATCGCGAACGGATGGAGTGCGCATCCAGCAGGATGGCGTAGCCATGTCGCGCGATGATCTGTTCGAGTGCGGCTTGCAACTGGCAATGATAGGGCTCCCAGTAGCGCTCCAGCCGGGCCGACGTCTCCGCGGCGGTAGGCTCATGGCCCGGACGGTATACCGGCGAGCCGGAAAAACACTGCATGGGAATTACGCCAGTCATGAGGCGCGTCTGGCTGGCGTCGTACAGCGGCTGGTCATCAGCCGGGCGATTCAGGTCCACCACCAGCCGCGCGGCCCTGGCCACCAGCATGCCCGCTTCAAGCGAACCGGCGAATGAATAAAGCCGGTCCACGAACCAGTCGGTATCGGGCAGGCCCTGCGCCGGCTCGCTGAGTCGCTCCGCCATGCCGGCGGCAAGCCCTGTACCCGCGTGCGGTACGCTGACCAGCATGGCCGATGTGCCCGGCCTGAATTTCGGCAACAGCTCGCGGGTTGTTTGGGAAAGGGTTGCGGCACACATGTTGGCGACAATGTACCTCAAGAGGGTGCGCAAAAAAAACGCCCGGCGGTGCCGGGCGTTTGATGCGGAAAGATCAGGCGATCAGAGTATCGGACGGTCTTCAACAATCGTCGGCGTTACGAAGATCAGCAGCTCGCGCTTCCTGGAATCATTGGCGCGACGGCGGAACAGTGCGCCCAGGCCCGGAACGTCACCCAGCCAGGGCACTTTCTCTTCCTTCGAGGAGTTTTCATCCTGGAAGATGCCGCCCAGCACCACGGTATCGCCGTTCTCGACCAGTACGGTGGTGTTCAATTCGCGGGTATCGATGGAGGGCACCGAACCGCCGCGCGCCGTCTGGTAGATTTCACCCACGGTATCCTGCTTGATTTCGAGGTCGAGCTGGATGCGGTTGTCCGGCGTGATCAGCGGTGTTGCTTTCAGCTCCAGCACGGCTTCCTTGAAGGACACAGCGGTGGCGCCGGAAGAGGTGGAGTTTTCATAGGGAATTTCCACACCCTGTTGGATGTAAGCTTCAGCCTGGTTGGCGGTGATGATGCGCGGGGTCGAAATCACCTCACCCTCGCCTTCCGATTCCAGGGCGGACAATTCCAGGTCCAGGATCACATCGCCGGTCAGGAATGACAGGCCCAGCGTAGCCGCATTCGTTGTCGGGGCCGGCAGGTTGACCTGGTAACGGTTCGGGTAGGCCGGAATGTCCAGCAGGCCATCATCACGCGGATCGATGGCGGGGTTCAGGGTATCCACCGCACTGCCGTCCGCGCCAATCACGCCGAT
>CBFGWJ010000090.1:0-7277 GCA_965652335.1 uncultured Gammaproteobacteria bacterium
TATCGAACAGGCGCAAACCCACGGCATCCTGCTGGTCCACCAGCGCCGGCCAGGCCAGCGCGCCGCTTCTGGTGTGCTGCTGCTGTGGCAGCTGGCCAAAGTCCCAGCCCTGCGCGCCATCGCGGTTCACGTCCTTGCCCTGGCGGTCCATGAACTGGCGCTGGGCCTTCTTGCCGTACTGTTCCTGCAAGGCTTCAAGCTCACGCCCCGCTGCCAGCTCCCTGCCCTTATCGTCCACCACGCGAATCCGCATCCGCAAATGCGGTTCCAGCGCGGCTTCGTTGAAGTCCGCGGCCTGCAGTTCCAGTCCGGTCATTCTTCGCAACTCCCGCGCGCAGGCGGCAAGCAGGGCTTCGCTTTCATGACCGGCCAGCGACTGCTGCAGCGCATCGGCAAACCGTGGAACCGGCGTCAGGGCCCGGCGCAGCGGCTTGGGCAAAGCCCGGATCAAAGCCACCAGTTTCTCACGCAACAAACCTGGCACCAGCCACTGCAGGCGCCTGGCATCGAGCGTGTTCAGGCGCTCCAGCGGCACCACCAGGGTGACGCCATCGGCTTCATGGCCGGGCTCGAAGTGGTACTCCAGGGCAAATTCATGGCCCGCGAGCCTCAAGAGATCGGGAAACTGCTCCTCGGGTACGGCTGCCGCATCTTCACGCAACAACACATCGTGGCCGAGATACAGCTGCTCGCGGCCCCTGGGCCCGATCCGTTCCAGCCATTTCGAAAACGACCGCGCATCGTGCACGTTTTCCGGTACCCGCGCGGCAAAGAACTCAAACACGGTGTGTTCATCAGCCAGCAGGTCGTGGCGGCGGCGCTTGTCCTCCAGCGCAGCGACTTCCTCACGCACCGCCGCGTTGTGCCTCAGAAAGCCTGAGCGCAGGTCCAGTTCACCGCGCACCAGCCCTTCCAGGATGAAGATGTCACGCGCCTCGGCGGGCGCGATGCGGCCATAGTCCACGCGGCGCTTTTCCACCACCACCAGGCCGTACATGCTGACCTGCTCCCAGGCCTGCACCCGGCCGGATTTGCGCGACCAGTGCGGATCGAAATAATGCCGCTTTAGCAGGTGTCCGCCCTGTTGTTCTATCCAGTCCGGTTCGATCTGGGCGTTGATCCGGCCCCAGGCGCGGGTGGTTTCAACGACTTCGGCAGCCATGATCCACTTCGGCGCCTTGCCGAACAGGCCAGAGCCGGGAAATATCCGGAAACTGCGTTGCCGCGCCCCGGTGTAGCTGCCGTCTTCCGGATGCCTCTGCCCTACGTGGCTGAGCATGCCCGACAGCAGCGCCTGGTGCACCTGCTCGTAGCTGCCGTGCGTGCCGCTCAGTTTAAGCTTTTCCTCGCGGGCCTGGTCGCGCAACTGCTGGTAGAGGTCGAACCACTCCAGCACCCGTTGCCAATTGAGGAATTCACGCTTGCAGAGCTTGCGGAACTGGTTGCCGGTGAGCTGTTTGCGTTGCTGCCGAAGGTGCAGCCACAGTTTCAGCAATCCGGCGAAATCACTTTTTTCGTCCTGGTAAGGCTGGTGCGCCTGGTCCGCTGCCTGCTGCCGGTCCAGCGGCCGTTCTCGCGGGTCCTGGATGCTCAGCGCCGCCACCAGCACCAGCACGTCCTCCAGGCAACCCCTTTTTGCGCCTTCGGCCACCATGCGCCCGAGGCGCGGATCCAGCGGCCAGCGATCCAGCTGGCGCCCAAGCTCCGTCGGGCGCCGCTCACGATCGATGGCCTGCAGCTCCACCAGCAGGTCGTAAGCCTCGTTGATCATGCGCGGCGCGGGTGAGTCGATGAATGGAAAGTCTTCCACTTCCCCCAGGCCCATCACCAGCATGCGTAAAATCACCGAACCCAGCGAGGTGCGCAGGATTTCCGGCTCGGTGAATTCCGGCCGCAGCTTGAAATCGTCTTCCTCGTAGAGACGGATGCAGGTGCCTGGCCCCAGGCGGCCGCAACGCCCGGCCCGCTGGTTGGCGCTGGCCTGTGAAACGGGCTCGATGGGCAAACGCTGGATGCGGGCGCGATGCGCATAACGGCTGATACGGGCCAGGCCGCTGTCGATCACGAAGCGGATGCGCGGCACGGTCAGGGAGGTTTCCGCCACGTTGGTGCTGAGGATGATGCGGCGCTGTGGCCCGGGATGAAACACCCGCTGCTGTTCCGCCGATGACAGCCGTGCATACAGCGGCAGCACTTCGGTATGCGGCAGGGCTTCACGCTGCAGGTAATCGCCCGCCTCGCGAATTTCGCGTTCGCCCGACAGGAACACCAGGATGTCGCCGCGCGGGTCGATGCGAGTCAGGCGCTTCACCGCATCGGCTATGCCCCGGTACAGGTCCTTGTCACTCGGCTCTTTTTCATCACCCGTCTCCGCATTGGCACCGGAGCCGGCCAGCGGCTGGTACTCGATCTCTACCGGGTAACCACGGCCAGAAACGGTGATGACGGGAGCGTTATCAAAGTGCTTGCTGAATTTTTCCGTATCGATGGTGGCGGAGGTGATGACGACCTTCAAGTCCGGCCGTTTGGGCAACAGCGTTTTCAGGTAGCCCAGCAGGAAATCGATATTCAGGCTGCGCTCGTGCGCCTCATCGATGAGGATGGCGTCATAGGCCAGCAACAGCGGATCGCGAATGGTCTCCGCCAGCAACACGCCGTCGGTCATGAACTTGATATAGCTGTCGTTGGTGACGCGTTCGCGGAAGCGCACCTGGTAACCGACGGCTGTGCCCAGATCGGTCTGGAGCTCCTCCGACACGCGGCTGGCCATGGCCGTGGCCGCGATTCGCCGCGGCTGCGTGCAGCCGATCTGGCCGCGGCAGCCGAAGCCGGCATGTAACAGCATTTTCGGCAACTGCGTGGTTTTTCCCGAGCCGGTTTCACCCGCCACGATCAGCACCTGGTGTTGGTCCAGCGCAGCAAGGATCTCCTCGCTGGCCGCCGAAATCGGCAAGGCCGAGTCGTGGCTGACAGCCGGCCGTGCCGCGCGGCGTTGCTCAACCCGTTCGAAAGACTGCGTGATGCGCTCACTCAGGCGGGCCAACGCCTTGTCCACCGGCTTGTCAGCTTCAAGCCGGCGGGTGATATCCTGCAACTGCTTGCGGCACCAGTCCGCATCGTCTGCCCGGATGCGGTTCAGGGCCTGTTCGACATTTGCCAGGTCCTGTCGCTGGTTTTGCTGCCCCTTTTCTTGACTCGATTCCATGGCGGCGCATTATCCCAGTGACACCCGACTGTCGCCACCGCGCCGGCTTGCCTATAATCCTGTGCTTCGCGCCCTGCGGTTCGCCTTGAGCAGGGCCCACAATAAACCGGCAACCGATGACCACACTTCCATGGAACTGAATTTCCGCAGCGATAACGAATCCCCGGCCGCGCCGGAAATCCAGGCCGCCCTGGTGGCCGCCAACCAGGGAACCGCCTGGTCCTACGCCGAAGACAAATGGAGCAACCAGCTCGATCGCGCTTTCAGCGAACTGTTCGGCACCGATGTTGCCGTGCTGCCGGTCAGTACCGGCACGGCAGCCAACAGCATTGCCCTCAGCTGCATGGCGCCATCCTGGGGTTCGGTGTATTGCCACAGCGGCGCGCACATCCTGAACGACGAGGGCGGCGCGCCGGAATTTTTCGGCCATGGCATGCGCCTGGTGGCAGTGGATGGGGACCATGGCAAACTGCAGGCCGACCGGCTGCGGGCTGCTGTCAAGCGCAATGAAGGCCATGGTGTTCACAGCTATTTGCCTTCAGCGCTCAGCCTCACCCAGAGCACCGAAGCCGGCACGGTGTACCAACCCGCCGAAATCGCCGAACTCTGTGGTGCAGCCGCCATGTTCGGCATGCCGGTGCACATGGATGGCGCGCGTTTTGGCAATGCCGTGGCGAACCTGGGCTGCAGTCCCGGCGAAACCACCTGGCAGGCGGGCGTGAGCATGCTGTCATTCGGCGCCAGCAAGAACGGCTGTTTCGCCGCCGAGGCCCTGCTGATGTTCGGCGCCCAGTCCGGGAACGGCGCATGGATGGATCACGCCGAACGCATGCGCAAACGTTCCGGCCACCTGCTCAGCAAGATGCGCTTTGTCTCGGCGCAGCTGCTGGCCTATATCGAAGACGGCCTGTGGCTGCGCCTGGCCGGCCACGCGAATGCGCAGGCAGCCCGGTTTGCCGCCGCGGTGGCACAGCACCCGGCCGCGGAACTGGCGTTCCCGGTGGAAGCCAACGAAGTGTTTGTGCGCTGGTCAGCCGCCGGCTTCAGGGCGCTGGAAGAAGCCGGCGTCGAGTTCTTCATGTGGCCCGGCCATGACGACATGGCGCGCTTCGTGTTCTCCCACTGCACTCCGGAAGAGGCCACCGCCGGGCTGTGCGAACGGCTGGCGGCAATCAACGGTTGACGACCCTCGCGCGCCACCTGCTGTGGTCACTCCTGTTCCTGCTTTGGTCGGATGCGAACCACGCGGCGGATGAACGTTACCTGGGCAGCCAGGTGTGCCAGGGCTGCCACCAGCCCGAATTCAGGGACTGGACCGAATCCCACCATTTCAGGGCCATGCAGGCTGCCACCGCGCAAACGGTGCTGGGCGATTTCAACAACGCCACCTTCGAGTACGCCGGGCTTACCCACCGCTTCTTTCGCGATGGCGAAAAATTCATGGTGGAAACCGACAACGCCGAGGGCCAGCTGGAAACATTCCAGGTCAGCTATACCTTTGGTTTTGAGCCGCTGCAGCAGTACCTCATCGCGTTCCCGGATGGCCGTTACCAGGCACTCAACATCGTTTGGGATACGCGGCCCAAAGCTGCGGGTGGGCAGCGCTGGTATCACCTCTACCCGGAAAGTGACCCGGGCGGCGCCATCACCCATGAGGACGCATTGCACTGGACCGGCAGTTTCCAGAACTGGAACAGCCGCTGCGCCAATTGCCATTCAACCCGGCTGGAAAGGAATTACGACCCCGGCAAGAACAGCTACAACACCACCTGGGCGGAAATGACGGTTGGCTGTGAAGCCTGCCATGGACCGGGAAAAGCCCATTTTGACTGGGCCATCAGCAATCGCGCCGCGCCCAATCCGGGATTCAGCAACGATCTCAGCAAGTCCGGGCCCTTTGTTGCCGATGGTGACAAACCGACGTTCAGCAACCATGGCCAGGGTAATGCTCATGGCCAACTCGGCACCTGTGCCGCCTGCCATTCACGCCGCGCCGAAATGGACGAAGACCATGCCGGCAAGGATTACCACGACCTGTTCCAGCTGCGGCTGGTCGAGGAGCCACTGTACTACGCCGACGGCCAGGTGCTGGACGAGGTGTACGTGTACGGTTCATTCCTGCAAAGCCGGATGTACCAGGAAGGCGTGAGCTGCACCAACTGCCACCAGCCGCACAGCGGCAAGCTGGTGGCGGAAGGCAATGCGGTGTGCGCGCAATGCCACCGGCCGGAGGTGTTTGACCAGCCTTCGCACCACCATCATGCAGCCGGCACCGCGGGCGCTGAATGCGTGAGCTGCCATATGCCGGCCACCACCTTCATGGGTGTGGACGCGAGGCGGGATCACAGTTTCCGGGTGCCGCAGCCGGAACTGACCGGCGAACTCGATATCCCCAATGCCTGCAACCGCTGTCACAGCGATCGGGATGCCGAATGGGCTGCAGCCGCGATCAAGGGCTGGTATCCCGATGCCAAGCAGCGCTATGCCCATGCGCAGGTGTTCGCGGCTGCCCGGGCCAATCACTCAAGCGCCATACCGGGACTGGCGGCAATTGCCAACGATTCCAAGCAACCGGAGATCCTGCGCGCCACAGCCATCCAGGAAAGCGGCCGGTTTCCCGGTGAGGAAGCCATTCCGTTCCTGCAGTCCCAGCTGGCAGCGGAAAGCCCGCTGATGCGCGCGGCCGCCGTTTACGCGCTGGAATTCCTTCCCGGCCCGAACCGCTACGCCATGCTGCAACCGCTGATTACCGATCCGAGCAAACTGGTGCGCATGAATGTGGCTGCGCGGCTGGCCGATATCAGCCCGCAACAACTCCCGGCCAGTGGCCAGGGCGAACTGCGGGCACTGCAGCAGGAGTACCTGGACTGGCTGAAGCTGAACGGTGATACGCCCGAGGGCCTGCTCAACCTGGGTGTGTTCCTGGGCAGCCAGGGCCAGCCGGAAAACGCCGAGCGTGCTTATCGCCAGGCCCTGCGCGTTGCCCCGGGCTTCATTCCCGCGCTGCTGAACCTGGCCGACCTTTATCGCCAGAGCGGCATGGATATGCAGGCCGCAACATTGCTGCAGCAAGCGGTCACGATGGCGCCGGAAAGCGCCACGGCGCAGCACGCCATGGGCTTGTTGCTGGTGCGGCAGCAACGCCTGCCGGATTCACTCGCTTACCTGGCCGAAGCCGCCCGGCTGGACCCGGCGCAATCGCGCTATGCATACGTGTATGGCGTTGCCCTGTGGGAAAGCGGCCAGCGGGATGAAGCCATCAAGGTGCTGGAAGCCGCTTTGCAGCGACAGCCCGGCAATCCGGATCTGGAATCAGCCTTGCAGGCTTACTACCAGCAATTGGGTAAACCCCGGCCGTAGGAGGCAGCCACGCTGCCGACACTCCAGCCCCAGGTCGCGAGCGTGGCACGCTCCTACCGCAACCAGACCAGGCTGGCCATGCGGCCCGTAGTACCATCGCGGCGATAGGAAAAGAACCTTCCTGAGTCACTGAAGGTACAGAAACCACCACCACTGATATGGCCTACCCGGGCCTTTTGCAGTCGATAGCGGGCCATGGCGTAAAGGTCGAGCAGCCAACGCTCTCCGTCCGCTTTGAACGCGTGCGCGGCGGCTTGCTCACCAGCCGCTTGTGCGCCGGATTCAGATTCCCCTCGCAGAAATGCCGTGCGAACCTCGTCCCCCACCTGGTAAACCGCCGGTCCGATGGCCGGACCCAGCCAGGCCAGTAACTCCGGTGGAGGAACGCCCATCGCCGCCACGGTATTTTCCAGCACACCGGCCGCCAGGCCGCGCCAGCCGGCATGGGCCGCCGCCACGCGGGTGCCTCGACGGTCACAGAACAGCACCGGCAGGCAATCGGCCGTCAGCACCGCACAGACCGCAAATCTGCAATCACTCCACTGCGCGTCCGCTTCAGGTGGCATGCGCTCCGGGGTAGCGCCCACCGGCGCAGTTACCAGCCCTCCGGCGCCCGCATCCTTGCCAGGGCTTTCCGACGATATGGTGTTGCCCGGGGTTCCCGGCGATGTTGCGGTCCCCGTGTGGCGCAATACTGTGGTGCCATGCACCT
>CBFGWJ010000091.1:0-7225 GCA_965652335.1 uncultured Gammaproteobacteria bacterium
GTGGCGGGCAGATGCTGGTGATCGCCGATGCCGAAGCCGGCGCCAGCCTGAAACGCAGCCTGGGTGAAATCATCGAGGTCGAAACCGGCGGTGCGCTGCTGGCGCCGGTGGTTTTGACCATTCCGCTGCAGCTGCTGGCCTACCACGTGGCGGTGTTGCGCGGCACTGATGTGGACCAGCCGCGCAACCTGGCCAAATCCGTTACGGTTGAGTAAGCTTCCGGACAGTAGTTTTAACAGGAAACAGCGATGGAGTTTTTGGCGTTCATTGGCGGCGTGCTGGGCATCATTGCCTTTGTGCGCGTGGAAAAGCTCACCAAAACCCTGAAAGAAAAGGGCATTCTGGAGCCGGACTACAAGGAAGAATGAGTCCGGGGTGACGGCTTGGCATCACCCCGGAGACTTGCATCACCCTCAGACTGCCTTCTGCACACCGCAAACCGGTTGGTGCAAGCGCGACAGGAAGTTCCAGTTGACGGCGCTTGAGGGTTTGTGGGCCATCCGTTCATTCACCAGCCCGGTCGCCTCCGACCATTGTCCGGAACGCACGGCCGCTTCGGTAAGCGTCCAGTCGATGATGTCGCGCTGGGCATGGCTGCCGCCAAAAGCATTGACGATATTGCGCACGGGATAGAGCTGGTCCACCACCCTGGCATATTCACCCCGGTGAAAAGCGGCAAAGCCTTCCACCAGCGGCAGGCCATACTGGCCGGCCCAGCGGCCGGTTTCACCACCGGCCGCGCGGGCATTGCGCAGACGCAGGCGAACCTCGTCGAGTTCCTTGCTCCGGCCGGCTCCCAGCAGCGCCATGGCGGCATGCCAGTCGTTGAAGGGATAGCTGTGACCGTCCGCGTGGGCCAGCCAGCAATCGGCGATTTCCTGCCAGCGCTGTCCCACGTCGCAGCCCGACATCTGCAAACGCCACAGCAGCGCGGATGCATCCACCAGGTCCATCGCTGTCCGGCTGCGTTGCCGTCGCACCGGGCCATCATAGATGGCGATGGCCTGGTTTTTCTGGTCGAGCTCGAGATGACACAGCGCCTTGTGCCACCAGTTGTGTACCTTGAAGAAGTTGTCCGGGGTATCCCAGTACTCCTGGCGGTCCGTCATCCAGCTGATCCCGTCTTCAGCGCGGCCCTGCATTTCCATCACGTGGGCAACCGCATGGTGGGCCCAGCTGTCATGCGGCCGGCCCTCCAGGGCACGGCGCCCCGTGTCCTCGGCGCGGCTGTAATCCGCGCACTCCTCCAGCCCAAACGCGTACATCCCCAGTACCGTCGGGTAGGCCGGAACATCGCGGGTCCAGGCCGGCAAGGCGCGGGCAATTCGGTCGCGCAGGTTGCGTGCGTTGGCGCACAGGAAGTCAACCAGGTGCCCGGTCTGCAGGGCCACCAGGTCCAGCGGATAAAGCAGGCTGTGCCGGTCCAGCGCCAGCGCGGAGTCCGTCCACAAACCCTTGCTGGCCAGTTCAACGGCGTTCGCCAGGGACTGCTCGCGCTCATTCATCGCCATGCCTTTGACGCTGGCGATCAGCGCGGCAGCCTCCTGCATCGCGGCCGGTTCGGAGCTGGTTACGTACATGCAGGCCTTGGCGATATACGCCATGGCAAATCCGGGTGCCAAGGCCATGGCCTGGTCGAGCAGTCCCACGGGATCGCCACGGAATTCATTGAAGCCTGATATGGCCTCTTCATAAAGTGGCAGTGCTTCTGTGGTCGCTCCGGTCAGGGCATTGCCTTGCAAATCCTGTTTCATTCTTCTCTCCTGGTTGATTCATCCATGGCCGGGCCTGGTGGCAACCCAGCCAGGGGTGGATGACCCTGCTGGAATGCCGGCATTTCTCATGGTTAAGGCCGCCAGCCTGGTGATAAGCTTAGTCCGTCGCAGTTTCAGTGAAATACCCGCGGCGCCGATTGTTTTTGCAGGGACTCCAAGTCATCCGGCTGATTGGACGGCTGGTTGGGCAAACCATTTATCGGGCAGAACATGAACTCATTCCCTGATGTCCTGCGCTCCCTGCAAATCTCCGGAGGTGTATTCCTGGAGGCCGAATTCTCAGCCCCGTGGTGCGTGTCCGCGCGGGTAGGGCCCGAAGACTGTGGTCCGTACGGAGCGGTGCCAAAAAGCCTGATTGCATTTCACTATGTCCTCGGCGGCGAGTTGAAAGTGGCGGTTTCCGGCCAGGCGCCGCTCACTGCCGAAAAGGGCGATATCATCATCCTGCCCCGCAACGACTACCACATCCTCGGCAGCGACCTGGGCATCATGCCCGTCAGTGCCGAAAAGCTGATCGAAAGCCATGCAGCCGGCGATCTGGCCCGTATCCGTTACGGCGGTGGCGGTGAGCATTCGCGCATCATCTGCGGATTTTTGGGAACGCCCAACCAAACCGAGCCGGTACTGTCATTACTGCCGGCGGCGATGAAAGTTGCTGTCTCGCAGGGCGCCCTTGGGCCCTGGGTGGAAAGCTCCTTCCGCCTGGCGGCTGAAGAAATTGCCAACGGAATCGGGCAGTCACCGGAAATGCTGGCGCGGCTGGCGGAACTGCTGTTCGTGGAGTCCGTGCGGCACTTTCTGGCCACCCTGCCCGAAGATGAAAGCGCCTGGTTGCAGCAGGTAGTCGATAGCAAGCTGGGGACGGCGCTGCAGCTGATGCACAGCCGGATCGAGCACCCCTGGACCACGGAGGAACTGGCCCGGGAAGCCGGTATGTCGCGGTCCACTTTTGCCACGCGTTTTACCCGCACCATGAACGAGTCGCCCATGCGTTACCTGGCCAGGTTGCGGCTGAATAAAGCCCGCCGCCTGTTGCAGCAACCCGCTTCATCCATCGCCCGGATTTCCAGCCAGGTGGGTTATGATTCTGAAGCGGCATTCAATCGCGCATTCAAGCGCGAGTTCGGCCTGCCGCCGGCGGAATGGCGCAGGAACAATGCCTGAAAGTGGCCCATCAGGCTGGCCAGATCTGGAGCCGGGCAGGCTCTCCTGAGCAGACAAATACTGGAGAAATAACGGTCTTTTGAGTAAAGTGAGTGCCCCCGTGAGCGGCTGTTGCGTGGCTGTTCATTCGGTATGAGGTCAAACAGGCGATGCGCAGAAAACACCGGATAGACGACGAAGCCGAGATCAACATCACCCCGATGCTCGACATCGTCTTCATCATGCTGATCTTTTTTATCGTAACTACTTCATTTGTGAAGGAAAAAGGTCTGGAAGTGTCGCGCCCGTCGAATGCGCCGCCAAAGGAAATCAAGCAGGACAAAGGCCCCATTGTGGTGAAGATCGATGCCAGCAGCCTGATCAGCATCAAGGGCCGTGTGCTGGAAAAAGCCGCGGTTGAAGCCAACCTGGAGCGCGAAAAGGCCGAAAAGCCCGATTCCACGCTGATCATCGCGGCCCATCCCGAAGCTGAGACCGATTCGCTGGTTACCATCCTGGATGCCGCCAAAGCGGTGGGTATCGAGGGCGTAACGGTCGCCACCAGCTCAGCGCAGTAAGAATTACCGACCCGGATTACCTGAAGGGTCGTCATCGACGGCCTTTTTTTGTGTCAGAAGGTTTTTGACTCAAACGTCCTTCAGCCAGTGCGCAACTGGTCGCGAAAGGAAATCCTCCAGCGCGATGCCATCGCCACCCACCAGCAGGCTGCGCTGGGGCTTGAACGCCTCAGTGAAGGCAGTCGTTCCCGCATGTGCCTGCGGCGCCCGGCCACTCTTTACTTCAATGGCGATAAGCTTGCGCCCGGCTTGCACCACAAAATCTACTTCATGGTTGCGCTCGCGCCAGTAGTGGAGGGCGCATTCTCCACGCATGGCCGCATTCGCCAGGTGCGCGCCCGCGGCGGATTCCACCAACCGGCCCCAGAACTCGCGATCGGCGCGGGCTTCTTCCAGGGAGAGCCCGCTGGTCGCCGTCATCAGGGCGGTGTTGTACACCTGCAGTTTCGGGCTGGAGCCTCGACTGCGCGCCACATCACCGGCGTATTTCGGCAGACCGCACACCATGCCTGCGCCGGCCAGCAATTCAAGATAATGAGCCAGGGTTGTGGTGTTGCCGGCATCCTGAAGCTGGCCCAACATTTTGGTGTACGACAGGACTTGCCCTGAATAGCGGCAGGCTAGCTCAAACAGGCGGCGCAGCAGTGCGGGTTTGTCTACCCGGGTCAGCAACAGCACATCGCGCGAGATGGAGGTTTCAATCAGGCTGTCCAGCACGTAGCGTGCCCAGCGTCCGGGGTCGCTGACAAGTGGAGCCGCCCCGGGATAGCCGCCGTAAAACACATAGGCATCGAGTGACCAGCCAAAGGCCTCCTGCATCTCGGTAAATGACCAGTGTGACAGGGGTATGGTCTCGAAACGCCCCGCCAGGCTCTCGCTCAGGCCCTGTGCGATGAGTAATGGCGCTGAGCCCAGCAGCACAACCTTCAGCGGGCGCTTGGCGCGGGTATCCTCGTCCCACAGGCGTTTTACGGTTTCCGACCAGTTGGGAATCTTCTGGATTTCATCCAGTGCCAGAACCGCGGCCTCATCACCAGATACCTCAAGCCGGGCAGCCGTCCATTGCTGGGCGATCCAATCGGTGCCGCGCAGTGTGGGTTCGTCTGCGCTGGCCTGGCGTGCCGGCAGGCCCAGGCTTTCCAATACTTGTTGCAACAGGGTGGACTTCCCTACCTGCCGTGGGCCGGTTAATACCTGCATGAAACGACGGGGCTCACGCAGACGGGCTTCGAGTACCGCTGCTTGTGGGCGTTGATAGGGTTGTGTTTTTTTGCTTAACATATTGAGTAATTTTACTCAATCAAGTGAGTAAAAAAAACCAAAACTCAATTGGGGCGTGGTCGAGGCAGATGAGGCAGATTATTACTGCTGGCTGAAGTGCCGGTGCAGCAGTTCTTCGACGCTCTTTTCCGGCGGCAACTGCAGGTAATAACCCTTGCCCAGCAACTGGCTTCTCACGGTATGCAAGTCGGCCTGGGCCAGTTTGCTGCGCTGGCTGAGGTCCAGTTCCATGACCAGCTCAGGCGGGCCGAATTTCTCCAGCAGGAATTCGGGCAGGTCTTCCAACTCTTTGCCTGCTGCCAGGTATAGGTAGGTATACGCCTGTGTTTCGGATCGGTAGATCTTGCACTGCACGGCTGTGGTTCCGAAGGGAAAGGGGTTTGGATTATAGAGAGAAAATGCCATCCGGGCAGCAGAGCCGGGGCCGATGATCTATGCTATCAGCCGAACGAAGTTTGTCGGTTTGAGGAGTGTTTCTGAATTGCGAATATCAACCGGGGCCCATGTTGAAAGGTTTGAGGAGGAATTATGAAATCCGGGCTGTTTGTGCTTGTAATTACATTCGTGTTTTTATCAGGATGCAAAACCACAGCTGAGATGGAAGGATCCATCCTGCCCACCCAGGTAGCCAGAACACAGTACGGGGTGGAACTCAAGGCCAGCTCAAACGGCCTCAGGATCGAATCTGACCCCAAAGGCTGGAAGAAAGACGGCAAGAAGAAAGGCTATGTTGGGTTTGCTGAGAATGAGTCAGGCCTGGTCACGTTCGCGATCAAGAATCAGGGTATTGATAACCGATGCACTCCACCGGCGGGTGCTGGCACGGCCAAGTGGGTGATTACGCAGATCCGGTTGAGTGCCACCGGAGATATCGCCACGGAAAAAGGCACCAATTTTGGCGGCGACCAATCGGCCTACCCGTGGCTGAAAGAGGCCTTTCCTGATGTGAACCTCAAGGACGGTTCGCTGTTCACTGCCCAAACCCCCGCAGACGGACGGACATCGTTCACTGTGTTCAGCGCCAACCAGCAGAAAGGTGAAACTTTCGCCTACTACGAAATTACTGCAACCCGCTGCAGCACAGGCGAGACAGTGAAAACCGACCCCGGCATCGGCAACGGCGGCCGGCGGTAATCGCGCTTCAGTAACCAAGCCTGCAGTATGATGTGGCGTCATGACGGCGCCACATTACAAGGCTTTCATCAGTTACAGCCACCGGGACGAGGCCTGGGCCCGGTGGCTGCAAAACGCCCTTGAAAGCTACCGGGTTCCCAAACGGCTGGTTGGCAAGCCGGCAGCCTTTGGCCCGGTTCCCGCCCGGCTCAATCCGGTATTCCGCGATCGCGAAGACCTCTCTTCAGCTTCCGACCTGACCACGCAAATCAAGGGCGAGTTGGACCGATCCGAAAGCCTGGTGGTGATCTGCTCGCCCGCGGCGGCGGCCTCAAACTGGGTGGCGGAGGAGATCCGCTATTTCCGCAGCCACGGCAGGCCCGATCGAATCCTGGCGCTGGTGGTGGAGGGCGACCCGCAGGCCGCCAACCCGGCCGAAAACTGCTTTCCCAAGGCCATGCTTGAATCCGCCGATGGCAGCCGCACAGAGCCACTTGCCGCGGATGCGCGCAAATACGCGGATGGAAAGAAGCTGGCCTTGCTGAAGATCGTCGCCGGCATCCTCGGCATTCGCCTGGATGAGTTGCGCCGCCGTGATGCCCAGCGCACGCTGCGCAACCGGCTGGTGTATGCGCTGGCAACACTCGCCGTGGTGTCGCTGCTGGGCTGGTTGACCTGGTCTGAAGCCACCACCCGAGCCACAGCCCTGGAGCAGCGGGCCAATACCGAGGAGTTGCTGGGCTACATGCTGGGCGACCTGAAGCGCCTCGCTCCCATCGAGGGCCTGGAAACGATCCCCGCCGATGACCCGGTGCAGCAGCATTTTCGCGAGGCGTTCGGCCTTGCGCAAATGGATGACGAGGCCCTGATGGATGCCGGACTGGAATGGCGCGAGGAAGGCAACGAGTCCAGGAAGCAGATCGACCTGAAAGTCACGATGGAATTGTTTCAGCGCTCCCGGGCCGCCTTCATCGAGCTGAACCAGCGGCCCGGCAGCAGTACCGAGGCCCTGTTTGAATTGGGCCAGGCCGAATTCTATGTGGGGGAAACCCTCTGGGCGATGGGCGAGCTGGAACTCGCCGAACAGGCCTGGGTGCGTTATGGCGCAGTGACACGCCGCCTGGTGAATGCCGAGCCGAATAACGCCCGCTACGTGATGGAGCTGTCCTATACCCTCACCAACCTCGGCGCGCTGGAGCTGATCCGCATCCGCCCCAATACCACCCGCCTGCTGCAGCTGATCCAGGTAGGCGTGCAATACAACCAGATGGCGCTGGTGCTGGATCCGGGCAATGCCGAGTACCGTGATGCACTGCCCAATAACCTGGCCTGGCA
>CBFGWJ010000092.1:0-7196 GCA_965652335.1 uncultured Gammaproteobacteria bacterium
CCGGAATCCAATTCCCGGCCGAAAAATGCGAAAACATGGATTCCGGCTTTCGCCGGAATGACGGAGGGGAAAATCTACCCGTCAGCCTGGCTCGTCACTTCACCCCATGCATCAGCTTGTTGATCAGCGGCGCCGCCAGGAAATAGGCCACGCCAAATCCCAGGCCGATCCAGGTCAGAAGCATGTAGGTGTCAGCGTATTGTGCGATGCCGGCGCCAGCTGCCGCGCCGTGACCACCACCACCGGATGCGATGGCCGCAAACAGGCCGGCAACGTATTGCGCCATGGCGATGGACAGGAACCAGCCGCCCATGGCCAGGCCGGTATCCTTTTCCGCCGCCAGCTTGGTTACCATCGACAGGCCAATCGGCGACAGGCACAACTAGCCGGTGGTATGCAGCATGTAACACAGGCCGAGGAATATCCACGGCACCAGGCCGGCAGCGTTCTGGAAGTTGTTGATGGCGAATACCAGCAGGAAAAAGCCCAGCGCCACCTGGATCAGCCCCAGGGAGAACTTGCGCGGAATCGAGGGGTTCAGCCCTTTGGATTCGAGCTTGGGCCAAAGCGCGGCAAACAATGGCGCGAACAGCAGGATGAACATGGGATTGGCGGACTGGAATACGCCAAAGCCTCCGGCCTGCCACAGCTCCATGGTGCCGAACATCGGCGTGGTGTGTTCACGCGCAAAGAAATTCATGGATGAACCGGCCTGCTCGAACAGGGCCCAGAAGCAGGCATTGGCCAGGAACAGGATCAGCATGGCGATGTAGCGATGCAGCTGCACTTTATCGCCGCTGCGGATACCGGCCACGATGAAGTACACCGCCAGGCCCGCCATGATGCTCACCAGCAGGTAGCCGAGGATGGTACTTTCCGACAGCAGGAAATACACCATGAAAGCCATCGCCAGTACGCCCAGGCCCACCGCGAAGAAACGCCCCCAGCTGTCTTTGCCGGGTTGCGGCTTGCCGATCGGCCCCAGCGAGCCCTTGGCAATTTCCAGGAAAATCATGCTCAGGATCATGCCCACGCCAGCCGCGCAGAAGCCATATTTCATGCCGAAGGTGGCGCCGATCCAGGCGGCGGTGATGAAGGGTGCAATGAAGGCACCGAGATTGATGCCCATGTAGAACACGGTGAAGCCGGAATCACGCCGGATGTCCTGGGGCGTATACAGCTTGCCGATCATTACGGAAATATTCGGCTTGAACAGGCCGTTGCCGGCCACCACCAGCGACAGGCCTACCAGGAACCAGTGCAGGTCTTCGATCAGCAGCACGAACAGGCCGGAAGCCATGACAATGGCGCCCAGCAGGATGGAACGTTGGTAACCCAGCACCCGGTCGGCGATGTAACCGCCCACGATGCCGGTGGCATAAACCAGCGCGGTATAACCGCCATACACCAGGCTGGCCTGGGCATTGGCCTGGTCACCCAGGTGGCTGAAAAAGGTGGTGGCTACATAAACGGCCAGCAGCGCGCGCATGCCATAAAAGGCGAAGCGCTCCCACATTTCGATATTGGACAACTGCCACAGGGCCCTGGGATGGCCCATGAATTCACCGGGTGGTATGCCTGGAACGCTCGGCACGTTGGGCTGTGTGCTCACTGTTCGCCTCCGTTTTTATTGGATCCATTGGGTTTGTCGAGCCGCCGTCCGGCATGGGCAACGGACGTAAAGTGCGCCAAGCATAGCAGAGGAATCACCCTGTGGGTCCGTCGAAATACGACTTGCGGGATTGTTCAAGGATCGGGAAGATCCGAAGGATGCGATGGTTTGCAAGGCCGTGGCCGTGGCGGCGGCAGGATCTCCCTAAGTCAGGAGAACAAGCGGCAAAAAAATGGCCGGCTGAATGCCGGCCAATTGATTCGCGACTTGGAGAGTCACACTCATGGTCGATGGTTTGCAGAGCAGCATTTCATCGACAAATTCAGTTTAGCCCCCTCAGCATGTTTACCAAATGACCTGGATCAACCAAAGTCCGGCCGTCATTTCCGCTTCCGGAGCCGTCACCTGATGAGCAGTTGACATTGGTCAATTTCTTTTCAGGCTGATTACCGTAGATTTCGCCCATGACTATCGCGGCGATTGCTCCAACTGAACACGAATCATGAGCCAACAGGTTGCTTTCAATGCCGACCTGGTAAAGCGCTACGATGTGGCGGGGCCACGCTATACCTCGTACCCGACAGCCCTGCAGTTCCACGAAGGCTTTGATGCCACGCTTTACCGCCGCCACGTGCAGGCCAGCAACGATGAACTGATCCCCGTGCCTTTGTCGCTCTACCTGCACCTGCCGTTCTGTCATTCACTCTGCTACTACTGCGGCTGCACCAAGAAAGTCACGCGCAATACCGCGCAGGCCCAGGTTTACCTGGACCACCTGGAAATGGAAATCAAACTGCAAGCACCGCTGTTTGATCGTGACCGGACGGTCGTCCAGTTACACCTGGGAGGTGGTACCCCGACATTTTATGACGATGCACAGTTGCAGCAACTGATGGACTGGCTGCATTCCGGATTCAGCCTGGACGACAGCGAACAACGCGAGCTTTCCATCGAAATCGACCCCCGAACGGTGGACCCGGGCCGCCTGCGAAACCTGTCCGGCCTGGGTTTCAACCGCATCAGCCTGGGCGTGCAGGACACCAACCCGGAAGTGCAGCAGGCGGTGAATCGCATCCAGGATCCGGAAACCACCCTGCAGCTGGTGGAACAGTCCCGCCAGCTGGGCTTCAACTCGGTTTCCATCGACCTGATCTACGGCCTGCCGAAGCAGACTCCCGCCAGCTTCGCGGCCACCCTGGATACCGTGATCGCCACCCGTCCGGATCGCCTGGCGGTGTTCAATTACGCCCACTTGCCACATATTTTCCGCTCGCAGCGAATGATCAACGAAGCCGACCTGCCCGCTCCGGAAACCCGGCTGGAACTGATGGAACTGACGATTCGAAAACTGACATCGGCGGGTTATACCTACATCGGCATGGATCATTTTGCCCTGCCCGAGGACGAACTCAGCGTGGCACAAGCCGCCGGCCACCTGCATCGCAACTTCCAGGGATATTCAACGCGGGCGGAATGCGACCTGGTAGGCCTTGGAAACAGCGCCATCGGCAAAATCGGCGATTGCTACAGCCAAAACCTGAAGGAAATCCCGCGCTGGACAGAAGCCCTGGACCGGGGCGAGGTGCCGATCTGGCGTGGCATCAGCCTGAGCGGCGAGGATCGCCTGCGGCGCGTGATCATCGAATCCATCATGTGCCACGGCAAGCTGGATTTCGCCGCTATTGAATCTGAATATGATATTGATTTTCAAGACTATTTCGCTCCGGAACTGGCGCGTCTCGAAAAGCTTGCCGAAGATGGGCTGTTGATACTGGATGAGGATGAAGCTGAAGTCACTCCGGCCGGCCGGTTGCTGCTGCGCTCCGTAGCGATGGTGTTTGACCAGTACCTGACCCATGATCGGGCTCCCCAGCCAAGGTTCTCTCGCGTCATCTGACACTGCCTTCAAAGGTTTGCAGCAGCCTGGTTTCCCTGCGGTTCGCCATGCCCCTGCAGTTCGCCGCGCCACGGTGCGCAAGCAAATATCCATGCAGCAAAAGGCGTTCTGCTCTAGACTTTCAATTAGCGTGTGACCGGAGCAGCCTTGATGGAAAAGACGGCAAGAAGCAGCATTATTCATGAACTGCAATCGCCCGTGACCCGCAGGCAAGTCGCCTGCAGCAAATGCTCACTGGGCGAGCTGTGCCTGCCGCGCAACCTGTCCGAACAGGAAGTAGAGCGATTCGAGCAGATCGTGGAACGTTCCCGGCCCATCCAATCAGGCGAACACCTGTTCCACACCGGCGAAGAATTCCGCTCCGTTGCTTCCGTTCGCAGCGGTTGTTTCAAGAGCTATGTCATCGACCGTAATGGCGAAGAGCAGGTGCTGGGTTTCTACCTGCCTGGCGAAATCATCGGCCTGGACGCCATCCATTCACGCGCCCACATGGCCAACGTGGTGGCGCTGGATACCAGCGCGGTTTGCAGCCTCACCTTTGATTCCGTCACCCAGATGGCGCGGCAGATGCCGGCCCTGCAAAGCGAGCTGTTCCGGGTGATGAGCCAGCGTATCAGCGAACTGGAAGCCACGTCAGCCGACCTCAGCGCGGATGAGCGCATTGCCCTGTTCCTGTTGTCTTTGTCTGCACGCTTCAGCCGCCGGGGTTATTCCGCCACGGAATTCATTCTCGCCATGTCACGGCGCGACATCGCAGGCTTCCTGCGCCTGGCAACCGAAACAGTCAGCCGCGTGCTGGCGCGCTTCCAGAAATCCGGGCTGTTGAAAGTGGATCGCAAGCTGATCCGCATACTCGACCTGGAAGGGCTGCAGCAGCTGGCTCAAAATCCCCCGCCAGAAACACCTCACTGAGTTCCCCCGAACAGGCTGCTGGGCATGTCATTCACGTGGTAGTGTCTGGCCAGGTTCAGCCAGGGAGGGTGAAGCCATAAGAATTGCCGCTGCATTGGTCCTGTTTCTCATGTGCCAGACTGCAGCCACCGTCGCAGCATCGACAGCGGCCAAACAAGGTGAACAAAGCGACATCAGCAGCCGATTGGAAAAGCCGTTCAAGTCACTGCTGCTGGAAAAGGAATCACCCCTCCTGAGCATCGACTGGACCGGCGAGCTCTTCATGGACGCACCCATCGGCACCCAGCCGCCTGATTCCCAGCTTACGCTGCGCCGCGCCAGGCTGAAGTTCCACCGCAGTCTCAACCACAACTGGCAGCTCAAACTGACCGCCGACTACACCAAGGGCGGCAAATTTGAAGTCAGCGACAGCTATCTGCTCTATGCCGGGTGGAAAGCCGCTCTGTTGAAGGTCGGCGTAACCTCGCCACCTTTCAGCATCGAAGCCGTAAGCGAAGCTTCCGGCACGACCTTCATGGAAGTGGCAATGCCGGTCGAAGCCTTGAGTGAACGCAAGAGCGGCGGCATCAAACTGCTCAAGCGCACTTCCAACAGCATCCTGAATGCCAGCCTGCTGTTCTTCAATCCTGACCAGGACGGCCAGGAGCAGAGTGGTCAATCCGTAGTCCTCCATTACGTTCACGCACCGCTCAATATCCGCGGACAGGACAATGTTCACATTGGCGGATCACTCTCCTGGCGCGTCAATGTCGATGGCTCAGCCACGCGCTTTCGCAGCCGTCCGGAAATTGCCACCGCCAATACGTATTTTGTTGATACCGGCGAAATCGACGGCGCCAGCGAAATTCTGCGCACCGGGCTTGAGGCCAGTCGCGTAGCCGGTCGCTTTTCCTGGCAGTCGGAAGTATTGTCATCGCGAGTTCGGCGTGACACTGCCGATACACTGCATTTTTGGGGTGCGTACCTCTACGCCAGCTGGTTCCTCACCAAAGACACGCGCAACTACGATTCCGGCCAGGGCCAGTTCGGGCCGGTAAAGGTATCCAGCCCCCTTCGGCACGGCGGCTGGGGTGCATTCGAACTGGCGGCCCGGGCGAGCTATGTCGACCTGCAAGACGGTAATGTGAACGGCGGCAGGGAAGCCAACCTGTCATTCGGGATGAACTGGTATCTCAATGACCGGGTGAGGCTCATGGGGAATGTGGTCAAGGTGCTCAAGGTTGACCGGCCAGGCAGCGAATACAATGGCATCGATCCGCTGATCGCGGCGGTTCGCCTGCAGTGGCTGATCCAGTAACGCATGGCGATCGAAAGCGGTAATTCAGCCGGGCCCTGAAGCCGACCCGGCAAGACAAGGCGCTTCGTCCCGCCTGCTGCTGGCAGCAGGATAATTCTATACACTGGCAGCTCGGCAAGCCGGGACTGGCGTTATCCCGGCCACAACTCCACTTCACTTTCAAAGCCTCATGAACACCATGGAATCAATGCGCCCGCCAGCCGTTTGCAGCAAGTTCGCCGCGTTGATCGTGGCGCTTGTCCTGCCATTGCCGGCGCATGCGGCACTGGTGGAGATTCCGGTGGCGCTGGATTACCGCATCCTTGACCAGGCCCTGGCAGAGCAGGTTTTTACCGAGGCGGACCAGTCCGTGACCGCCTTCAAGGATTCGTCAGGCTGCAACTCGCTGGTGCTGTCGGAACCGCAGGTCGGTGGAACCGATGACGGAATGGTGCGGTTGTTGACCACCATGACGGCCCGCACCGGCACCCCACTCGGTGACACCTGCCGGTTTGCCAAGACCTGGAGTGGCCTGGTTGAAACCTCGCAGACTGCACAAGTGGATCCGCAACTGGCGACGGTGTCGTTCAGCGTGGTGGATTCGCGGCTGCTGAATACCGATGACCAAAGCGATGTACTGCCACGGTTCCTGCGCAACTGGATCAATGACTACGTCCATCCCCGGCTGGGCGCGGTCAGCATCGATTTGGAACCGGCACTGTCGGGCATCGAGGAACTGCTGGACGCAGCCATCGTTGATCCTGAAGCCGGTCCGGCCGGGGAAAGCCCACCCGTTGCGCTGCAGTTGAAGGATATCCGCCCCTCTGCCGCGGCCCTGACTGCCATCCTGTCGGCGCAGGTGGCGGATGCACCGCCCGGGTGGACACCGCCCGTCGAGCAGCCACTCACCGAAGAAGAATTGGCCCGCTGGGACGAAGCCTGGCAAGCCTGGGACGGCTTCGCCACCTGGCTGGTCAAGACGCTGGCCCTGTCGGCAGACCCGGAACTGGACCGGGCACTGGCCGAAATCCTGCTGGAAGCCCGCTACGAATTGCGCGATGCGCTGGCAAAGGATGATCGCAACCGCGACCCGGTACGTGAGCTGTTCCTCAACAGCTGGGAACGGCTGGCGCCGCTGCTGGGTGACGTACAACTCGGCCTGCCCGGCAGCCGCGCCCTGCCATTCGCGGCCTTCGTTGGCGGCGCCAACGCGCTGCAGGCACTGGACCAGCTGGCGCCACATCTGGGCGTGCGGCTGGACCAGCACGCGCTGCGCAGCCTGGCGCGCGTGCTGGTTCCGGGTGTCAGTGATTATGACCTGCGTTACGACACGACGCTCGATCCCGAACTAAGGGAGCTGATGGGCCTGGACCCCGACTTTGAGGAAACACAGGAGACGGAACCTGAAACTGAATCCGACGAAGGGAATGACGGTCTCCTGCTGATGCTGCTCAACTGGTTGGTGCCGAGCTCCCATGCGGCGCAGATTCCGCCCGACC
>CBFGWJ010000093.1:0-7192 GCA_965652335.1 uncultured Gammaproteobacteria bacterium
CACATTTTTTGTTTTGCGTGCTCTGATAATTCAGGGACGAATTAATCAGAGCTTCCCTGAAGAAAGGCGAATGAATTCAGGTTCAACCCGCCGGCCGGAGAGCGGAAACCAAAAATACACAGGGCCTTGAAACTGCGTTCAATCGCAGGCGGGCGACGACTCAAATCCGTCCACGAAAACCTGATCCGGCTCGCGATAGATGAGTCGCAGGCGCGGTCGCGTTTCAGGCTGGGCATTCTCGCGGCTGTTGAAGCGCCGCGCCGAACCGCCACCCTCTTCGCCTCCCATGACGATCCAGCCGAAATTCACGTCGTTGTCATCCAGCCAGGCCTGTACATCGGCCACCAGGGCGGGTGTGCAGGCCCAGGTATAGTCCTGCAAATCCAGGCCCAGGGTGGTTGCGGCGCTGGCTGAAGCGGTAAAACTGCCACCGGGCTCAGACCACAACTGTGATTTGTAGATCCGGTGATACCAGGTGGCATCTCCGGACAACGCCAGGGCGCCCTGGCCTTCCGGGCCGATACCGTCCGAAGCGCCCTCACCCCACTCTTCCAACACACGATGCAGGCTGGCCGTCACCGGAAAGGCATTTTGCGGAACGCTGGACTGGTACAGCGTCAGTTCAGCGAAGAGTACGGTTGAACCTGCCGGTATCGTTGCGAGATCGAAACGCACCAACCCCCGCCGCAGCCGGAAACCGGCATCCAGGCGCGTGCGGCCGGCAAACAGGAAACTGCCGGCACCGTTGCTGAATTCATTCTGCAGCTCATCGGTGTCGGCATCGGTTTCATACAGCGTGTTGTCACGGTCGGTAACCAGCACCACTTCCTGCTGCGCGGCAACCGGCCAGGCAAGCAGCATGGCCAGGACAGCCGGGCCGGCTCTCGTACACACCCTGGCAAGCCTGGATTGCGATGCGATGGATTGACCCGTCGAATTCGAGCGACTCACCCGGCCATCATTCAAAACCACTGCCAAAAATCATCTCCGGTTCGGCCTCCAGGGCCTTGAAGATACCCATGGGTGAGTAGCCTGTATAGCCCGGGAACACCGAGGCCAGGGTGGCTGGCGTGTGTTCGCAGCGCACCGTCAGATATTCCGCCAGTACCCTGCGGAAGTCGGTGGTGGTGGCCAGCGCGCCCTGGAACAGTTCCGGTGCGGTGCTGCCGTTGGCCGGATTGGGGTAGTCCACGAAACCGTCCTGGGTGCCAGGGTAGAGTCCCGGCCAGTCGCCATAAACCGTGCCACCATTCACCGGTTTGCCCAGCACCAGCATCAGGTTGCCGTTGCCGTGATCGGTGCCGCTCTGCACGTTTTCATACAAACGGCGACCGAACTCACTCTGGATGATCACCACGGTGCGGTCGGCGTAACTGCCGCCACTTTGCTCGAGGTCATCCATGAAGGCCGCCAGGGCAGCCGCCAGGTCGGCCAGCAGATTGTCGTAGTTGTCCGGATTGTTCTGGTTCGTATGGGAATCAAAGTTGTGGTAATCCAGCGTGAAAATGCGCGCGCCGAGATCGAGCTTGATCAGCTGCGCCACGTCACCGAGGCGGTCGCCGATGGAGTTGTTGCCGTAGGGCAGCGTACCCGCGCCGCTGTAGTTGCTCGAGAAACTGGTCCGCAGTATGGCCTCCGCAGCCAGCGCCTGCCCACCCGCATGACTGAATTCATCGTTGTTCACGCCATACACCGCCGGCAACATTTCCATCTGCATGTAGCCGACATCGCTGACCGCCCAGCGCCAGTGCGCATTGTCCAGCTTGAAGGCCGAGGGCGATGACACCGTCAACGCCGAAGTGCTGCCCAGCAGGCTGGCCGGCGGATTGTTGCGAAAGGCGATGATGGGCAGGAAGATTTCGTCGGGGTATAGCCCGAGGTCATCCGCCATGGCCAGGAAATGCCTGTGCAGCCAGCCCGTTGTGGTGCCCACCAGTCCAGGGGTGCCCAGCTCGATGTACTTTTCCGCATCGAAGTGGCTGCGCGATGCGATGTCATCGGGTGTGCCCACCGCCTGGATCACCGCCAGCCGGCCTGCGTTGTAAAGGTCCAGCATGGGTCCGAGCACCGGATTGAAGCCAAACGGTTCAGCACCCAGAGGCAGGGCCGCGCCAGGACCGGTATCCGGAATGGCCAGGTTCGGGCGCATGAGCGAGTAATACTCATGGTCGGCGTCACCCAGCGGCACCACCAGGTTGGCGCCATCGATGCCGCCGCGCAGGAAAATGTGCACCAGGATCTGCTCGTTGTATACCGGAGCGGCTATGGCCTGGCGGGCGGCAATCGCGCCCAGGGCGGCACTGCCAAACGCGCCGTGTTTGAGGAAGCTGCGTCGTTTCATGATTCCATCCTCAACGCCGCAGGTTATCGGGCAGCATGGCGATGCTGGCCACCAGGGTTTGCAGCCGCTGCGGCACATAGGCCTGCCAGGCCTGTTGTGCCCAACCAAAGGCATCCAGGTTCAGTACCGTATCGGCGCTGGCTGCATTCTGCTGCATGAAGGCCACCAGTTCCCCACGCACGGCGCTGTCGAGCTGCGGTGTGGCGGGGCTGGCTGCGTCATAGCCCAGTATGCGATGCACCCAGAAGTCGACGATGTTATTGGCGGTCCGTTCGCTCACAGCCAGCGCGTTTCGTGTCATGGCCGCCGCATCCACTGGAAAATACTCATGCCAGTTGCCGCCGGGGTTGGCGGGGTCATCCGGCGCCCAGTCGATGAACTGCTGGTTGAGCAACCGCCAGGTCATGATCAGGGGGGTCGCCCCAAACCAGGCCGGCTTGGTATCCGGAAAGCCGTCCGGCGTGACCCAGCTGAACGGCATCTGGCCGCTTTCCGACATCATCCAGTACAGATCCTGGCTGTATTTGTAATTCACGCCATTTTGCAGGTTGGCCGACCAGTCGCCCAACGGGTCGGGCCGCACCAGCTTCTGCGCCGGGCCGCCGCAACTGCGCAGCGTGCCGGCCAGCAGCTCGAACGGCCGCTTGGTCTTGGCGCCCCAGCTGGCGGCGTCCTTGAACTCATCCGACAACAGGATGGTGCGGACCACCTGCTTGAGCTGGTCGGGCGCCTGCCATTGGTCGTTGAATACCGTGGCTGCTGCTTCAACGATGGAATCCGGCGGATCATCGGCAATCAGTCGCCGGCAGAGTTTACGACATACGTAACGGGCAGTGTTTGGATGCATGGCCAGCAGGTCCATCACTTCTTCCGCCTCGCCCTGGCCGGTGCTGGCGAGGTTGATGCCCAGCACTTTCTTGGGCGTGTTGTCGTGCCAGTTGCTGTAGTACACGAACTGGCCGGTGTTGCCGCCCGTGGTGTAGCCATTGCTGATGGTCCAGCCGGTCAGGCACAGTGTCACCTGGCGCACATCCTGCTCGGAGTAGCCGGCCTTGAGGCCGGCCGGCAACGCGGTGTTGGAGCCTGGCATGGCGACAGCTGCCGGTATGTCCTGCTCCGGTGTGAAGCCCCAGGAATGCACCGCGCCCAGCGTGTGCAGTTCCTGCACCTCGCGGGCATAGTTCTCATTAGGCCCGAAACGCGAATTCCAGACATTGTCCAGGTAGTACATCATGGCGGTGCTGCGCGTCACCGCTCCCAGCATGGCGCGGAAATTACCCAGCATGTTCGGCCGGATGACATCCCGGTCGTAATGCACGAACACCGGCGAGACTTCGAACTTTCCACCATCGACACTGAAATGCGTGTGCCAGAAATCCGCCAGCACTTCGGCCAGTTGCCAACGGCTGTAGACGGCACGGATCAACGCCAGGTACTGGGTTTCCACCAGCGGGTAGAGGTAGTAGGGCCAGCCCTGGGAGTTCACCACGCGTTCCTGCCACAGCGTGGCCAGGCTGTCCTCAAGGGTTTCGAAGTTGGTGCCCGGCTCATTGATCACGGCTTCAAGCGGCGCATCGTTGGTGGGCGGCCACACCGGCACATAGCCGCCCAGCTGTTCATCCACCCAGTTTTCCAGCCGTTCGTCAAAGTTGGCACCGAGGGCTTCAAAAGCCGCCCGGTCCTCGGGCCGGTAACCAAAGGTCAGCCTCCGCAGCGCGCGAACGGCGGCATCCGGCAGGCCCGATGCTGCAGGCAACTCGAATGCAGTTGATTGCCTGGCAATGTTGCGGGAGTAAAGCGGCCTTAACCCGGACAGGTTGGCAGCCGCCCTGGCGGAAGAAGTCGGTGCTGCACCCAGGCCCAGGCCGGCCAGTGCCAACGCGCCCGCCTGCAGGAAGGAGCGTCGTTGCTCCCCATGTGATTCGATCATTTCCTCATACCATCCATGTTCAAGGAAAAGGCGTAGTCATCGCCCAACCGGAGCCCGTTCATTGGCGGTCGTGCTGGCTACCGTCCATAAGGTAGCACGATCCGGGGTTGTTCAGGAAAGCGAATCCCTGATCAAACCGCCCGCATTCCGACCGTCAGGAGGAAGCGGCGGCGGCTGCAGGCGGGTTGGCTTGCTCCCGCCAGGATTCCAGTAACAGCTGGTCCTCCGGCTGCCAGAGCTGGTTGGCCCGCAGGCGATTTTCTTCCATCAACATGGCGGCATCCATGAAATTGCCTTCGCGCGCCAGGAACCCGGCTTTCAGTTTGTAGAAGTGGTAGTCGTAGTCGGTATGCCGCTCCAGCCGGTCGAGAACCGGCTGGTAGGGCAATTCCGGATACTGCAGCAGGATCTCCAGGATCTCGTAGCCGATGTAGTTGGCCACTGCCTGCTGGCGAGTGGCCCGTATGGACTGTTCCGCCTGCGCCAGCAATTCCAGTCCTTCCTCAACCCTGCCCTGCCGCACCGCGATGTGGCCGCGGGCCCGGTTCACATCATTCCGCAACCGCAGCGTGGACGAGCCGAACTTCTCCTCGAGTTCCGCCAGCAAGTCCATCGCTTCCTCCAACTCATCAATGCGGGCGGAAACAGTGGCTTCAATAACCATGGCATCGGGCAACGCGGAGCTCATGACGGCGTCGCTGCGAAACCTGGCGCGCATGGACTGGGCGTAGGCCCTGGCTTCGGTGAACTGCCCCTGTACATAAAGCCGGTGCAGCACAGTGAAATCGCTGAGTACTTCGTACAGTGAGTTCTGGCTTTCCACCGCCAGCTCGCGCAGCATCCGCGAATATTGCGCGGATTGATCAAACAGGCCACGCAGGTTCAGGATCAGGCTGCTGAACTGCAGCAAAAAAGCCTGGTCGTAGGTGACGGAACTCTGTTCCAGGAAAGGTTCAGCCTGGACCGCCACCTGCACGCCTTCATCCAGCCGGTTGGCGGCGTAGTTGTAACTGTTCAGGTAACGGTAACCCGTCACCAGCCCATTCGGGTTGCTGCCTTCCTCGGACAACCGGATGCCCTCTTCCGCATGTTCCCTGAGCTTCTCCTGCATCAGGCTCATGTCAAACAGAGAAGCGAGCTGCAGGTGGATGGAGGCAAGGTAGTTGGGCAGCGGATAGAATTCACGCGCCAGTTCCAGCCGCTCTTCTCCCAACGCGCTGGCCGTTTCGAGGTTGCCTTCCAGGCGGGCCAGCGTGCTGAGGGACTCCAGGCCGTCCATGCGGACATACGGATTGCCGGTAGCCGCAATCACTTCCCGGGTCTTGCCTAGGTATTCAGCGGCCTTGTCGTGCTCGCCCAGGCGCAGGTAAGCGCGTGCCAGCACATAATGGACCTCAACATTGAGCTCATCATCCTGCTTCACGCGCGGCTGTTCCAATAGCGTCAGGCCGATGGACAGCGCCTCATTCTGGTTGCCAAGGTCAGTCAGGCTGCGCGCCAGCCTGGCCCAGGCCTGCAGGAACTCAGGATCGCTGTTGACCGCGGCCCGGAAATACTGCGCGGCCTTTTCAAAATTACCCTCGGAACGAAGCGCCACCAGGCCCTGCAGATAACTTTGCAATGCGTAATCATCCTGGGTGGGCGGCCGCAACGAATCCACCGCGCGACCGGCATGCCCGGGAAGATTACCCTCTATCCATTGGCGCGATTTTTCGAAAGCCAGGGGCAGGCCAGTGGCGGCGATTTCGGTACGGGCGACCACACCTTCTTCATTGCGCAGGCTGGCTTCGATGAAATACTGGTCTGCCTCCTGCCGGATATCCAGCTGGCAGCTGTAGTTGATCGGCTCGTAACGGGCCAGCAAAACAGCCGCCTCCTCGGCGCTGCTGCCTTCCAGCCATGCATCATCCGGCCTCACTGTGTAGACCAGCCCGCTGGCGCTGATCAGGTCGGACAGATACTCCACACCGCCGAGGTTGAGCCAGTCGGAGTTGCCGTCCATCTGAAGTACCGCCAGTTTGATGGCGTCATTTTCGGCTGGCGAGGGCTCGGAGGCAGTTTTCTGCAATTGTACCGACACCACGTAGACCAGCAATACAACCACCAACACGGCAAGATAAGCCTTCCAGGGTTGCCGGGGGGGTGGCGCCGGGCTGGAAAACAATGGCTCTTCCGGTTCGGCGATTTCCACCTGCGCGGTGAACCGGTACCCCACGCCCCGATGCGTCTCGATGTAGGGCTGGTCGCGGTGCTGGTCGTGCAGCAGCTTGCGCAGGCGCAGCACCTGCTTGGCCAGCGCCGTATCCGTGACGATCTGGCCGGGCCAGACGGCCTCGATGATTTCATCCTTGCTCAACACCTGGCCGGCGTTTTCCACCAGGGTGAGCAGCAGGTAATAAATCTTGGTGCTGAGCGACAGCGGCTTGCCTTCGTAGATCAGGCTTTGCTGCTGGGTCGAGAGCCGGTAAGCGCCAAAGCGGTATTCCCGAATTTTCGGGCTGTTTTGCATCAATCTTCCGTATGGATTTCCCTTGATTTCGTACCTGCCCGAAGCGCGCGGCTGCAATTCCGGAATGTCCGCGGCCTGGCTTCGAGCGACGGGCAAATTTCGCCTCAGGCTTGATTCTAAAGGGCTGGGACCGCGAATGCCATACAAAGGAATGCAATGTCCGGCTGCCGGCAAGCTAGGGACAGGACGGTTTTCAAATAATGCACCAGCAACCGTTCCAATTCGCTCACCATCGCGCCCGGCGCCAAGGGGAATCACCGTTGAACATCCAGACCCCAAACTCTACGAAAGGCTTCTTACCAGCCAGCGGATTGGCCGGAATCCGCAGGTTGAAGTGGCAGGTTTGGATGAAGTCCCGCTGCCTGCAGCTTGCCATACTGATGCTGGCCACGGCGCTGGCGCCAGGCCACGC
>CBFGWJ010000094.1:0-7166 GCA_965652335.1 uncultured Gammaproteobacteria bacterium
CAATGAAGCCATTGGCGGATAAAGGCGGGTTTCCCGTCCTGGCAGGCTAGGCAGCTTCAGGCGTTTGGAGTAGCATGTTGCATTTCCGCAACAAGCCGCCATAAAGCATGTCCCAAGCCCATATCCTGGTAGTCGACGACGAGCCAGACATTCGCCAATTGGTCTCTGAAATCCTGGTCGACGAGGGCTACCGTGTCACCGTGGCCGAGAACGGCGACACAGCCCGCGCCGAATTCACCCGCAAGCCACCCGACCTGGTGCTGCTCGACATCTGGATGCCGGACGTGGACGGTATCACGCTGCTGAAGGAATGGTCATCCGCCGGCAAGCTGCGTTGCCCGGTGGTGGTGATGTCCGGCCACGGTTCGGTGGAAACGGCGGTTGAAGCCACCCGGCTGGGCGCCTTCGATTTCGTGCAGAAGCCGTTGTCCCTGGCCCGGTTGCTGGCGGTGGTAACCCAGGCGCTGGCCAGTGGCAGGGGCGGGCAGGATGCAGGCCACCGGCAAACCCGTTCGCCGGTCAACGAACCCATGGGCAGCAGTGCCGCCATGCAGCTGTTGCGCAGCAAGGCGGAACAGGCTGCCCAGCACGACCATCATGTACTGATTACGGCGGAACCCGGTTGTGGCCGTGAAGCGCTGGCGCGCTTCATCCACTCTCGCGGCGACAGCAAAGGCCCTTTCGTGACCGTCGATCACTTCGAACTGGAAGGTGATTCGATGCGCGACTACCTGCTGGGCCGCAGCAACGGCAATGGCCAGACCGGACTGTTCGAGCAGGCGGCCGGAGGCACGCTGTTCCTGCCGGATATCCAGGACATGCCGCCCGAGGCGCGCCGGCTGATCAGCCAGGTGCTGGAGTCGGGGCAGTACAGCAAGGAAGGCGAAGACGGCAAACGCAAGCTCAACTGCCGCATCATCGCCAGTGGCAGCGCCGACCTGGTGGAACTGGCTTCGCGCGACCCCAGCCTCGAGCAACTGTATTTCCGCCTCAACGTGTTGCCACTGCAGGTGCCCACGCTCAAGGAACGGGCGGAAGACGTGCCGGAACTGGTGCGTTTTTACGCCGACTGGATTCCCAACCACGAAGACCTGCCCTACCGGGCCTTTTCCATGGCCGCGCTGAACCGGTTGCGCAACCACAGCTGGCCGGGCAATATCCGCGAGTTGCGCAACCTGGTGCAGCGGCTGTTGATACTGGGTGGTGAAGGTGAAGTCAGCGTGGCCGAGGTGGAAGATGCATTGCGCCTCAGCCCCGCCGAGCCACCGCAAACGGAAAGCCTGCAAGCCGGGATTTTCGAATTGCCCCTGCGCGAAGCGCGTGAGCAGTTTGAGCGCGAGTACCTCAGCTACCAGTTACGCAAGGCCGGCGGCAGCGTTGGCAAGCTGGCGGAGTCGGTGGGCATGGAGCGTACCCATTTGTATCGCAAGCTGAGGTCACTGGGCATCGATCCCAAATCAGCAGGGGGTAGCAAACGATGAAAATCGTTGTACTGGGGGCCGGCCAGGTCGGTTCAACGGTGGCTCACAGCCTGTCCACCGAGGAAAACGACATCACGGTGGTCGACACCAACCCGCGCCGCCTGAAAGAGCTGCAGGACCGGCTGGACATCCGTGGCGTGCTGGGCTTTGCCTCGCACCCCAAGGTGCTGGTGCGGGCCGGCATAGAGGACGCCGACCTGGTGATTGCGCTGACCAACAGCGACGAAGTCAACATGACCGCCTGCCAGGTGGCTTACAGCCTGTTCAACACGCCAACACGCATCGCCCGCATCCGCTCATCGGAGTACCTGGCACGCCCAGGCCTGTTCAACCGCGAACATTGCCCGGTAGATGTACTGATCAGTCCGGAAACGCTAGTGGTGCAGTACATTTCGCGCCTGATCGAATACCCGGGCGCCTTGCAGGTGCTGGATTTCGCCGATGGCCGCGCCCAGCTGGTGGCCACCCAGACTTATGCCGGCGGCCCGCTGGTGGGCAAGCGCCTGCACACTCTGGCAGAGCACCTGCCGGTGGGCGTCGATGCCCGCGTGGCCGCCATTTACCGCCAGGAAAAGACCATCATCCCCGATGGCAGCACGGTGATTGAAGAAAACGACACAGTGTTTTTCCTGGCTGCACGCAAACACATTCGCACCGTCATGAAGGAACTGCGCCCGCTGGACCGGCCTGTCAACCGCATCGTACTGGCCGGCGGCGGCAATATCGGCAGCAACCTGGCGCGCACGCTCGAGCGGCAGCACCACGTCAAGATCATCGAGCGCGACCCGGACATTGCCGAGATGATCGCCCAGGACCTGGAAAAAGCCATCGTCCTGGTCGGTGATTGCGCCGACGAAGCCCTGCTGCGCGAGGAAGCCATCGACAACGCCGATGTGTACTGCGTGCTCACCAATGATGACGAGGCCAATATCCTGTCGTCCATGCTGGCCAAGAAAATGGGCGCCAGGAAAGTGATTGCGCTGATCAATCGGCCATCCTATGTCGACCTGGTTGAGTCCGGATCCATCGATATTGCCGTCTCGCCCCAGCAGGTCACCATCGGCGCCCTGCTCACGCACATCCGGCGCGGCAACATGGTGCGGGTGCACTCGCTGCGGCGTGGGGCCGCGGAGGCCATCGAAGCCATCGCGATCGGTGACCGCCGCAGTTCACGCGTGGTGGGCCGCACGGTTGAGGAGATCAACCTGCCTGCCGGCACCACCATTCCCGCCATCGTGCGCGGCGAGGATGTGATCATCGCCCACCACGACACGGTGATCCAGGAAAACGACCATGTGCTCCTGTTCGTGCCGGACAAACGCCAGATTGCCGCCATCGAACGCCTGTTCCAGGTCAGTGCCACTTTTATCTGAAATATAGGGCTACGCTGAATGGGCTTTGCCGGCGTTCAACGGATCATCGGGTTTCTGATTGCAGGTTCCAGCCTGATGATGCTGCCGCCGGTGCTGGTGTCGTGGTGGTACCACGATGGCACCGCCAACCTGTTTCTCATCTCCGCCGCCCTGCTGTTGCTCACCGGAAGCCTGGTTTATCTTCCAGTACGGAATGCCGTGCGCGAACTGCGTTTGCGCGATGGGTTCCTGGTGGTGGTCAGCAGCTGGCTGGTGCTGGTGCTGGTGGGCGCCTTGCCTTTCGTGCTGATGGTGTCACCGGGTATTTCCTACGTGGATGCGGTGTTTGAATCCATGTCGGGCCTGACCACCACCGGGGCGACCATCATCACCCACATCGATGACCTGCCACGCGCCGTGCTGTATTACCGCCAGCAGCTGCAGTGGCTCGGTGGCATGGGCATCATCGTGCTGGCGGTGGCCATCCTGCCCATACTGCGCATCGGTGGCATGCAGCTGTTCCGCGCTGAAATGCCCGGCCCGATGAAGGATTCCAAACTCACGCCCCGCATTACCGAAACCGCCAAGGCGCTGTGGCTGATTTACGTGGGAATCACCATCGCCTGCATATTGGCATACTGGCTGGGCGGCATGTCGATGTTTGATGCCGTGGGACATGCGTTCAGCACCGTTGCGATCGGCGGGTTCTCCACCCACGATGCCAGCTTTGCCTACTGGGACAGCCCGACACTGGAAGTGATCGCCATGACCTTCATGGTCATCGCCGGCATCAATTTCTCACTGCATTTCCTGGCCTGGCGGCGGGCCACCATGCAGCCTTATTTCGTGGACCCCGAACTCAAAGCCTACGTTACTCTCCTGCTGCTGTTTTCATTGCTGGTCAGCATGGCCTTGTATGTGTCCGGCACTTTTGACGGCCTGGCGTCTTCCTTTCGATACGGCGCCTTCCAGGTGATTTCCGCCATGACCACCACCGGCTTCACCACCGCGCCTTTTGCCGAGTGGACCAGTTTCATGCCGACCTTCCTGATCTTCATCGCCTTCATCGGCGGTTGCGCCAGCAGTACCGCCGGCGGCATGAAAGTGATCCGCATTGTCCTGCTCTACCGCCAGGCGGCGCGCGAAATCCGCCGCCTGATACATCCCAATTCGGTGATCCCGGTACGCATCGGCGGCCAGAAAACATCCGACACCGTGATGGATGCCGTGTGGGGCTTCTTTTTTCTGTACATCGCCTGTTTCGCGATTGCCACTCTGCTGTTGACCGCTACCGGGCTGGACCCGGTAACCGCCTACTCCGCAGCGGCGGCCTGCCTGACCAACCTGGGCCCGGCGCTGGGTGATGCGAGCGCCAACTACGCCCATCTCAACGACTCCGCCAAACTGATACTCAGTGTCGCCATGCTGTTGGGGCGCCTGGAAATCTACACCCTGCTGGTGCTGCTGTCGCCGGCATTCTGGCGCGATTGATCGGAGTTCGTCCGCATGGACATTCCGGCGCTGCAGAAAATGATTGAGAATGGCCGTGACAGCGCCATGCTGCGGCTGAGCCTGGGCTCGGCACTGCAACAGCAGGGTGACCTGGCGGCGGCGCGGATTCACCTGCAGGCTGCAGTAAAACTCGACCCGCAGTATTCAGCGGCCTGGAAAGCCCTGGGCAAGGTAGAGCTGGAGGCGGGCGATCAAGCCGCCGCCCGCACCGCCTGGCAAAACGGCATCGATGTCGCCATCAAGCGCGGCGACAAACAGGCGGAGAAGGAAATGCAGGTGTTCCTGAAACGGCTGGACAGGCAGGGACCTGGGTAACCAGATCAAACACTGGATTAAGACACGCTGTAGGAGCGAGCCATGCTCGCGACTGGAAGCTCAAATGTCGGCAGCATGGCTGCCATTGTGCAGGGATGCACAGGTGCCGCGAAGGGCAGGAGCCCGAGAGCGGCCTCCCACAGCCGCTCATGCCTCCATTAACCATCACCTGGGAACCTGGCGAACCACTTGAATGAAGCAATTTGAAATTACATCTGGCGACGGTGTCACGCTGCCTCTGAGCTGGTTCCCGGCGCAGCAAAGCCGCTGGACCCTGTTGTTCCTGCCGGCACTCGGCATCCAGTGCCGCATGTACAACGCCATGGCCGAAGCCCTATCGGCGGCGGGTTGCTCGGTGTGCCTGCTGGAGCAGCGCGGTCATGGGCGCAGCCCCTTGCGCGCCAGCCGAAGCGTGAACTGGGGTTACGACCATTACCTGCAACACGACATACCGGCGGCATTGCAATGGATCGAACAGCACCCCGAAGCCTTCGGCCGGCCACTGGTCCTGGGCGGCCACAGCCTCGGCGGGCATCTGTCCAGCATTATTGCCGGCCAGCACCCGGAACGCATGCAGGGCGTGCTGCACATTGCCTGTGGGTCGCCCTACTATCGTGACTTCGGGCCGAAAACCGCGCACCTGGTCCGCTTCCTGTGCGCGCTGATTCCGCTGTTCCGCCTGGTGCCTGGTTACTTTCCCGGAGAGCGGCTGGGATTCGCCGGACGCGAGTCATTGCAATTGATGCGCGACTGGCGCCATTGGGCCCTCAATGGCACTCTCGACTTTGGCGCCCATCGCGGTTTGCAGGATGCGGTGGCCAACTTCACCGGCGCCCTGCTGGCCATCAGCATGGCGGGTGATGAGCTGAGCAGTGCCAAAGCAGAACAGCGCGCCATCGCCGGATTCACCTCCGCCCGGCGCACCGAAGTGCGGCTGGGCAGCGATGAACCGGGCAAGCGACTCGGGCATTTCGGCTGGGCCAAACCGCCGGATGCAGCAGCGCAGGCCATACTGCACTGGTTGGAGGCGGAACTGTAGGAGCGAGCCTTGCTCGCGACCGGGAGCCGTAATGTCGGCGGCAACGCCAACGCCTACATTTCAGTGAGTTGCCATGCCTGGCACTTGCAGCACGGCAAACACCGTTTCTTCCGCATCAGAACCATCGGGACCATTGCCGAACGGAAAGTTGTTGTCGTTGATCACACCCAACCGGTCGGGGCCCATGACTACCAGGCTCTCTATCGTTTCATATGCAAAGGCATAAACCCCATCCTGCGCCTCGCCGGACAGGTTTTGCCGGTCACTGATTTGCAGCAGGTCCACCACCAGTTCCTTTTTCAGCAAGCCTCGTTCATCAACCACTCCTTTCTGCACCCGGTAAATCCGCTTGATGTTTGCAGATGCACCCTGGCCGCCATCCCGCTCGATGGCCAGAAACGAGTCGTCACCCAGGTACTGGAATGCCCCAACCGAGTGCGCGCCTTCATCCAGCGGATAGCGCATTACCGCCGCCGGTTGGTCATCGGGCAGGAACTGCTTCCGGTTCAGGTCAAAGGCAAAGATCTCCAGCACCCCCAGTGTTCCAGCCGTAGCCTTTTCCAGCATCGGATAGAGAATGCCTAGTTCGCGATCCAGCGCCATGCCTTCAAAACCACCGCTGCGCTGCACTTTGGGCGCGCCATCGGCCAGCGGGTTGTCTTCGCTGTAATAACCGGGAACCGCAAACGGCGGTTCCTGAAGTTTGCCGCTGCGGCCAAAGTGCAGCAGGAATGGCCCGAATTCATCGCCAATCCAGTAATGCCCGCCTTCCAGTCGCTGCAAGGACTCCGGATCGAGATCACTGCCGGTCAGCCAGTTCCGCTGGCGCAACCCAGCCGGCACGGGAGGAGTTTCGAGGCCGGGATACAACCCGGCATCAGCCACCCGTGGATACGGCAAGTGCCTGTCCGGGTCGCGCAGAATGATGCGCGAGTCAATGTGAATCACACCCGCTCCGCCTTCAGCGGTTTTGAAATCCGGCCGGATGCGGTAGATCGTCAACACGAAATCCGGCGAGTTGGCCTTGGTGCCAAACCCGTTATCCAGCAAAGCCAGGTATTGGCCGTTGCACTCGTCGGCAATGGCGGAAATACCCTGCACCGGCTGGGCATCGGGATAGGGTGGCCCGATGAAATTGGTGGCCTTTTCGTTCGGGTCGAGAAATTGCCCGGAGGTCACTCCGGGCACCAGGGTATCCGCCGGAAGGCGCGCGATGCCCACCAGTTCGGCAACCGGTGCGGTTTCATCCGCCAAAACCGAAGTTGATAGCATCAGGATCAAGCATGGTAAGACCAGATTCCGCCGTAGGAGGCAGCCATGCTGCCGACATTCCAGCTCCCAGTCGCGAGCTTGGCTCGCTCCTACACCGCAATCATTCTGGTGTCGCGAAAACAGGAGCTCACTCTCCATAAAACGGCGGCGCTCCTTCCGGTTGGGCGCGAAAGCGCTTGTAGGACCACAGGTATT
>CBFGWJ010000095.1:0-7114 GCA_965652335.1 uncultured Gammaproteobacteria bacterium
ACTGGCCGCCCCATTCCACGAAGTAACCGGGCGGCAGATCCACCTGGTCGGCTACGACCTGCCGCGCCTCTTCCACAAAACCCACCAGGTCACGCCCGCTGACATTGCTGCGCACCACGGTAAAACGCTGGCCGCGCTCACGGCTGACCGCCACCACGCCCTCGGTGCGTTCAATTTTCGCCAGGCTGCCCAGCGGCACCCGCATGCCGTCAGCCAGCACGATGGGCAGGGCGGCCAGCGCATCGGCGCTGCTGCCTGTGGCATCGGCCCGCAGCAGCAGCGGCGTGCGCATGGCGCCTTCCTGCACGATACCCAGCGGCAGGCCTTCCAGCTGGGTGCGCATCACACGCTGCAGGCTCTCCACATCCAGCCCCAGCCGGCCCGCCGCCAGCTGGTCGATGCTGAGCTGCAGGTACTGCACGCCCTCATTCTGGCTGGTGAACACGTCCTCGCTGCCGGGCACGGTAGCCAGCACCGCGGCGATGCGCTCGGCTTGCTGGTTCAACACGGCCAGGTCCGGCCCGAACAATTTTGCCGCCACATCGCCACGCACGCCGGTGAGCATCTCCGATACGCGCATTTCAATCGGCTGGGTAAAACCGTAGGCAATGCCGGGAAACTTTTCCAGCTCCACGCGAATGGCTTCCATCAGTTCTTCCTTGCTGTCCATGCGCCATTCCTTGCGTGGCTTGAGCACCATGAACACGTCGGTTTCGTTCAGGCCCATCGGGTCCATGCCGATTTCGTCCGAACCCACGCGGGCCACGATGCGGGTGACCTCGGGCACGGCTTCCAGAATGGCGCGCTGGACACGCAGGTCGAAATCCACCGACTTGTCCAGCGTGATGGATGGCAACTTCTCCAGCTGAACGATGATGTCGCCCTCGTCCATGGTGGGCATGAAACTCTTGCCCACGAACAGCCAGGCAATGCCCGCCGCCGCCAGCATCGCCAGTGCGGTGAACACGGTGGCGCGGCTGTGCTGCAGGCAGAAGCGCAGTGCCGGCAGGTACAGCGTCTGCAGCTTGCGCGGCAGCCAGGGCTCCTCATGCGCCACCTGGTTCAGCAGGAAGGAAGCCAGCACGGGAATCACCGTCAGCGACAGCAGCAATGAACCCGCCAGGGCAAATACGATGGTCAATGCCACCGGCGTGAACAGCTTGCCTTCCAGGCCCTGCAGGGTGAGCAGCGGCAGGAACACGATGATGATGATCAGGATGCCGGAAGCCACCGGCACGGAAACCTCGCGCACCGCGCGGTAGATGATATGCAGTCGTGGCAGGCGCTTGTCCTTCTGCCAGGCGGCAATGTGGGTAGTGATGTTCTCCACCACTACGACCGCAGCATCCACCAGCATGCCGATCGCGATGGCCAGGCCGCCCAGGCTCATCAGGTTGGCCGAGAGGCCGGACTGACGCATCAGGATGAAGGTGATCAGTGCCGCCAGCGGCAACACCAGCGCCACGGTCAGGGCCGCGCGCAGGTTGCCCAGGAACAGCACCAGCAGCACGATCACCAGCACGCTGGCTTCAGCCAGTGCTATGGCCACCGTGCTGATGGCCCGCTGCACCAGGTGGCCGCGATCGTAGAACACATTGATCTCGATTCCGTCGGGAAGCGCGCTGGCGATATCCGCCAGTTTGGCGTGTACCCCTTCCACCACCTGCCGGGCATTGGCGCCGCGCAAGCCCAGCACCAGGCCCTGCACCGCTTCGCCCTCTCCATCCTGGCTGACCGCGCCGTAGCGGGTGATCGCGCCCAGCCGCACCTCGGCCACATCACTCACCCGCACCGGCACATTGTCACGCTCAGCAATCACAATGGCGCGCAGGTCATCGAGAGTCCGGATGCGCCCCTCCGAGCGCACCAGCAGGGTTTCCTCGCCTTCATTCAGGCGTCCGGCGCCGTCGTTGCGGTTGTTGGCCTGCAAAGCCGCTTCCAGCTGCAGCATGTCGATCCCCCGCGCGGCCAGCCGCAGCGGATCAGGAACCACTTCGAAACTGCGCACCTGGCCACCGAGGGAATTCACATCGGCCACGCCGGGCACGGTGCGGAGCGCCGGGCGTATCACCCAGTCGAGCAACTGGCGGCGTTCCATCAGGCTTTGCGGCCCGTCCACGGTGAACATGAACATCTCGCCCAACGGCGTGGTGAGCGGGGCCATCCCGCCCTCGATGCCAGCCGGCAATTCGTCCCACACGCCACCCAGGCGTTCCGCCACCTGTTGCCGCGCCCAGTAAATATCGGTGCCTTCGGCGAAATCCACGGTGATGTCGGTCAGCGCGTACTTGGCCACCGAGCGCAGCATCACCTGTTGCGGAATACCCAGCAGTTCCAGTTCCAGCGGCGCGGTGATGCGGGTCTCCACTTCCTCGGGCGTCATGCCCGGAGCCTTGACGATGATTTTCACCTGGGTGGGTGAAACATCCGGAAACGCGTCGATGGGCAGCTCACGGAAGGCGAAATAGCCACCGCCCGCCAGCAAGGCCGCCAGCAGCAGCAACAGCATGCGCTGGCTGAGCGCAAAGCCGATGAGCTGGCCCATCAGGAGTTGTCCTCGTCGCTCTCGGCTGACAGCGCTTTCAGCGCCACCACGCCGGCGATGGCCACCCGGGCGCTTGCATCCAGGCTGGCTGCAATGTGTGCGGTGCCGGCCTCGCTGCTGAGCAATTCCACCGGCTGGCGCCGGAACCCGTCCGCGGTGCGCAGGAACACGAAGGGCTGCTGGCCATCATGCACCACGGCTGCCAAAGGCACGGTCCAGTAAAGGCCGGCGTCCTGTTCCTGCCCTTCCGCCTCCTCGACCAGGCGAACTGAAAGGAACTGGCCCGGCTGCAGGCGGCCATCGGGTTCGACCACTTCCGCCCGAACGCTCACCGTCTGGCTGTGCTCATCCCTCGACTGGCCAACCGACAAAACAGTGGCACTTGTTTCGGCGCTGCTGCCGGCCAGGCTGCGGTTTTCTTCCACCACGCCCATGCCGGGCCGCACCCTGTGCGCCAGCTCGCCCGCTACCTGAATCTCCAGCCACAGCCGCGACAGGTCGGCGATGCGGTAGATCGGCGCCATCGCTTCCAGGCGCTCGCCGCTCATGGTCATCAACTCAACCACACTGCCGGAAAAAGGGGCGTGAATTTCCAGCACATCCTGCAGCCGCCGTTGCTCGGCCAACTGCTGCAGCTGCGCCGCGTTCATGCCACTCAGTTCCAGCAATTGGCGCAACTCCGCCTGCCGGGACTGGGCCGTGCTGGCCTGCATTTCCGTTTCCTGCAACCGGCGCCGGGAAATGATGCCCTCATCAAACAATTGCTGGTCACGCTGCAGTTGCGCCGCCTGCAGGACCGCTTCGCTGCGTGCCTGCAGGTATTCACGCTGCGCCGTGACAAACCCCGGGCTGCGGATTTCCGCCAGCAATTGCCCTTGCTCCACCCGGTCGCCGACCGCCGCATGCAGGCGCAGCACCACACCGGGCTCAACGCTGCTGACGGCGAACTGCCCGGCCGGCGGCACCACCACCCGGGCTGTGGCCGCAATATCCGACTTGCGGTCGCCCGGCTGTGGCACGCCCAGCAGGATGCCCAGTTCGGCCACCTGCTCGTCGCTGATGCGGATGTCGGCGGCCTGCGCGGACAGGCCGGAGAGCATCAATGCAGCAGCCAATGAACGAAGGACGGAAATCATGGCAGTACTCCTACAGCCTGGTTGTACAACGCCGTCTGGCGTTTGAGGTCGATTTGCAGCCGGGTAAGGCTGCGCCGCGCGGACAGCGCTATTTCCTGCAACCTGAGCAGGTCGATGAGATCCAGTTCACCTGTCTCGTAGGCGATGAGCCCCATTCGCTGCTGTTCCTCAGCAAGCTCCATCCGCTCCATCGCTTCGGCCAGGTTCTGGTTTGCCACTTCCAGCCCATGCGCGGCCTCGTGCAAGGCCAGATTCAACGCGCGCTGCTGTTGTTGCAGAGCCGCCTGCGCCGCGGCAACCGCGCGCGCCGCTTCGGCCACTTCCACGTTGCGGTGTGATGAACCGCCGAACGGCACCTGCATGGTGATGCCGATGCTGTCGTCGTATTCCTGTGCCAGTGGCGCCCGTTCGCGCCGCGGGCCCACCAGCAGGTGCGGGCTGCTGCTGAAGGTTTCGCTCACCACTGCCTGCCTGGCTTCAGCGCGCGCAACTTCGGCCCGCATCATCTCGAGCACCGGGTGTTGTTCCGGGACTTCATGCAACTCGCTGAGGGTTTCAGCCTGGAAGGCGGGGCGCCGCTCCTGCGCGGAAACGCTGCGGTACTCGCGCTCGGCATCGAGCATCGAGGCTCGTGCCTCGATCAGCATGGCGCGGGTTTCCAACAGGGCCGACTGCGCCATCAGCACATCGCGGCGGGCCACCTCGCCGAGTTCGTGACTGCGCTCGACGGTGGCGGCCATGCGTTCAGCCGTTTCCACGGCCAGCGACACCAGCTCAAAATCGTTTGTGGCCAGGGCAATGTTCCACAGCACGCGGCGCATTTCGCCGGCGACCTGCCAGCGCAGGACTCGCCCATGCGCCTCGCTTTCCGACTGGAAAGCGTCGCCGAGTGACTGGGTGGCATCGCGGGCGCCCCACCCCCACAACGGCAAAGACAGGCCGGCCTCGTATTCGGCCAGACCAAGGTCGTCCTGGAACCGGTCGGTCTGGTAGCGCAGCGAGACCGAGGGCCGGTCGGACAACCAGCTTTGCCCGCGGCGGCTCCAGGCGTCGGCCTGGGCGCGGTGGGCCATGAGTTCCAGTGTGCCCGGCCAGGCTTCCAGGGCGGCATCAACGGCAAGTGCCAGGTCCAGGCTTTCGTCCTCTGGAAGGGGTGCGTGTCCATGCTCCTCGCGATGGTCCGAGAGGTGGCCGGGCGGGCTGGCATTAACTTCAACAGTCGCCGGCGCCTCGCCTTGCGGCGGCGGGTCGCAATGGCCCGACAGGGGCACACTCGCGAGAACCAGGCTGAGCAATGCCGTGGTAGCCGGATAAGGGGTGAATCTGGTCATTCGTGAACCCTGGAATCTGCCAATTCCCCTAGCTTGGCTGCCTCGGGCCGGTGTTACAATTTGTCGCATGACGGTATTTCCGCCCTGCAGCCCGCAAAAAACCTCCATATGTCAAATGACTTAAAGAAAAAACGCAGCACCATCGTATCCCTGGTGCTGTTCATGTCGATTACCATACTGATTGCCTCGGACCTGTCTTTCGACTACGCCGAAGGTGCCAGCGTGGCCCACCTGGTGGTGGAATCCGCGCTGTTCGTCGTGGCGCTTTCCGGCTCGGTGATCCTGTGGTGGCAACTGCGCCAGACGCGCAACGACCTGGCCGACGCCAAGGACGAAGCCGACCAGTGGCGGCGCGAAAGCCGTGACCTGTTACGGGGCCTGGCGGTGGCCATTGAACACCAGTTTGAACGCTGGCAGCTCACCAAAGCCGAAGCAGAAGTTGGCCTGTTGATGCTGAAGGGCCTGAGCCACAAGGAAATCGCCCAGGTGCGGGATACCAGTGAACGCACCATCCGGGAACAGGCGCGGGCGGTATACCGCAAATCCGGATTGTCGGGCCGTTCGGCCCTGTCAGCCTATTTCCTGGAAGATCTCCTGCTGCCACATCCCGAGAAGCCAACCGAAAAACCGGTCAAAAAGCCTGGCGAAAACCCTGGCGAAAAGCCAACCGAAGTCCCGGGCGAAAATCAATGAATCAACAGCCGGCAGGCAGCAACAACGTGAAAAATTGATTATTCCGGCTGGCCGGCAGCCCTTAGCAACGGTTCCAGCCTGTCCCGTAACTCCGCCAACTCTCTTTCCAGCGCTTCAACCCGCGCCTCCAGTTCGCTGTTGCTGTTGGCCGACGGGCTGGAAGTACTGCGGAACTCCAGCTTGCTGAGATCCGGTTCGCCGCTCAGCAGGTGCACATAGCGGGTTTCTTTCTGGCCGGGCATGCGTGGCAGCTGCATGGCCAGCGGCGGTTGATGCTCGGCCAGGCGCCCCAGCAGGTGCGCCACATCGTCGAGATCGTCGAATTCATGCAGGCGTTGGCAGTTGGCCTTGATTTCGGCCAGGGTCTGCGGCCCCCGCAGCATCAGCACGCACATCACCGCCAGGCCCTTGCTCTGCAGGCCCAGGATTTTGCCGGCCTGGTGTTCATACTTGGCCACGCGCGCGCCCCAGGCTTCCTTTACGAAGCCCAGCGCTTCCAGTTCACGCACGGTATGCCCCACCTCACCCTCGCTGTAATTCACCGCCGGATACCGGGCGGTTTTCTGGTTGCAGGCCAGGCGCAGCGAGTTGATGGTGAGCGGATACTGGTCGGGCGTGGTTTCGGCCTTTTCCAGCAGGCACCCCAGCACCCGCACCTGCATGGCGCTGAGCGGCGCATTACCCTGATTTGCTGTTTCCAATCCTGTCATCCTCATCGCGGTTTGATTTACACTCGTGAGCCGGCCGGCAGACCTTGGCTTTGAATCCATGCGAGTTCCAACCCTGGTTGTTCTGAGTGGCGTTCCGCGTAGCGGCAAAACCACGCTGGCCCGTTTTCTGCATGAGCAGCACGGATTCCGCCATGTCAGCGCCGACCAGGTGCGCGATGAGTATGGCATGAAATTTGGCGCGGAGGACCCACGTGAAGCGCTGGTGAACCATGCCGTGCAATATCGCGCGCTGGAAGGCCTGATGATGCAGCAGGATGTGGTGATCGACAGCACCGCCATGTTTTTCAAACAGCGCCAGCTGTATTTTGAGTTGGCGCGGTACGCGCTGGGCCGCTTGTATCCGGTGCCGGCCCGCCGGTTGCTGGTTTCGCTTGCGGTGGACGAAAGCGTCTGGGAACAGCGCCTGCGCGATGCCGGCCGCACACCACAGTACAAGTCTTTCTACTTTGGCCGGTTCCACCCGGTGGGCGACGACGAAGCTGCGGCGCTGGATGGCCACCTGCAGTTTGCCAACAACTCCACCGACGACCTGGAAACCATCAAGGCCGTTCTTTCTGACTGGCTACGGGCACCAACTGACGACCGCCGCTGAATTGCCCCGCAACGCTTGTCCGCACGGAGGCAAGTCGCTAACATTCCGGTGATGAAGCGCTGGCGCAAACACGTTATCTGCCTGTT